>CAYHWX010000063.1:0-23134 GCA_964360245.1 uncultured Vicingus sp. | reverse complement strand
TGTTCTGTATTTGTGTATTAATGAATAATGCGTTTGTTCCGAATGTCCTTCCGCACCAGGTCCAATTACGTGAGGGTTGAGTCTATTTTCTGGATGGTTTTCGTTCCAAATCAAAGTGTCCTCTTGATAAAAGCCGTTTATGTGAAATAAAAGCAAGTCTCCTATATGGGCCTGCTTTTCCCAAGCAATGTTGAGCAACCTGTCAATTTCAGGTCTTATTAATTTCCCTTTTTCTTCAAGTTTATCTTTGAATATCATATGTCGTGTCTGTCTTTCAGAGTTACTGCCAACATCTCTGTTTACGCAATTGCGTGTATTTTTTTATGCAAACACTTCGTTAGCCTTAAAATGAAAATCACCTTCAATTTTTGCGTTTTCATCACTATCAGAACCATGAACTGCATTGGCTTGAATGGATTCAGCATAAATTTTACGAATGGTGCCCTCGGCAGCTTCTTTAGGATTGGTAGCACCCATAAATTTTCTAAAATTTTCTACTGCATTTTCTTTTTCTAAAATAGCAGCTACAATTGGTCCAGAAGACATGTATTCTACTAACTCTCCATAAAATGGTCTTGCCTTATGCACTTCGTAAAAAGCTCCAGCAGTTTCTTTAGAGAGTTTGGTATATTTCATTGCAACGATTTTAAATCCTGCATCATTAATCATTTTTAAAATTCCGCCAATGTAGTTTTTCTCAACTGCATCTGGCTTAATCATTGTAAAAGTTCTGTTGGTTGCCATTGTTTTATTTTTAATGTTTTATTGTCGGTAAAAGTAGTTATACCAATTCTTAATTTAAAATAGTCCAAAGGTTATTTTAAATTCTTCTCCTCATTTACCGCTCGTCCGAAAATATTAAAAAAATAATTTTAGCATATTTTTTAGTTTTTGCACCAATTGAAATACATCCATAAATGAATTATATAAAGGTGTTGGGGCTACACGTATAACATCAGGCTCACGCCAGTCACATATTACACCATCACTCATCAACATTTGAAAAAGTTCCTTGTTGCTGTTTTTAATACGAATGGATAACTGAGCACCTCTCTGGTCGGGGTCTTTTGGTGTTATAATCTGAATGGCATCGTTGTGTAATTCATCTAATAAATATTCAAGATATCCAGTTAATAACCTGCTTTTTTTTGATAATTTTTCCATTCCAGCTTCTTCAAAAATAGCTAAAGAAGCTCTTAATGCGGCTAATGCCAAAATAGGAGGGTTGCTCAGTTGCCAGCCTTCTGCTCCTTCAATTGGATGAAAATCTGGACCCATTAAAAAGCGTGTTTTTTTTTCGTGACCCCACCAACCACTAAACCTTAACAATGAGGTGTCTTTGGCAAATCGTTCATTCACAAAACACCCTGCAATACCACCAGGTCCGCTATTCAGATATTTATAGCTGCACCACACGGCAAAATCTATATTCCAATCATGCAATTTTAAATGTAAATTACCAACAGCATGTGCTAAATCAAAACCAACAATGATTTTTTTCTTATGGGCGGCTTCAGTAATAAGTTTCATGTCAAAAGCTTGGCCAGTATAATAGTTTACGCCACCCATCATCACCAGAGCAATGGAATCACCGTGTTCTTCAATCGTTTTTAAAATATCTTCTGAATGAATATAATTTTCATTTGGCTGCGGAGATAATTCAATTAAGGCATCATCTACATTAAGCCCATGAAACCTAATTTGTGATTTTACAGCATATTGATCGGAAGGAAAAGCATTTTTTTCAATAAGAATTTTATATTTTGTAGAGGTAGGTCTGTAAAAGGAAACCATCATTAAATGCAGGTTAACGGTAAGCGAATTCATAACTACTACTTCAATTGGTTTTGCACCAACTACATTAGCCATTTTTTCAGTCAAAAATTCATGATAGTGCATCCAGGGATGTTTCGCCTGAAAATGTCCTTCAACACCATGTTCTTCCCAATCCTTTAATTCCTGTTCTATATATGTCCTTACACTTTTAGGTTGTAATCCTAGTGAATTTCCACAAAAATATAGTACTGGTTTTCCATTTGCGTCTTTTGGAAAATGAAATAAATTTCGATAGTTAGCCAATTGGTCTTGGCTGTCCATTTCTATTGCAAATGCCTCGTCATTACGATAAATGATGTCTGATTTGATAGCTGTATTCATTGCTTATTTACAATCTGTATTGCGTTTTACAAAAATAAATTTTTATCCAGATTGAGCCATTCCAGAGCAGTTCCGGAAAACAATCTTTCTTTTATATTAACATCTAAGTTCATGGATTCGATTAATTCACCTGGTTTAATCTCGCCTAAAGGAAAAGGATAATCTGTACCTAAAGCAATCCTGTCTGCACCAACTAATTTTATTAAATAATCAAGCATCAATGGCTCATGGACTAATGAGTCATAATAAATTTTATGCAAATAATTTTTAGGAGATATTGGATTATCTACTGCGCACAAATCCGGTCGCATTTGAAAGCCATGTTCTATACGTCCAAAAGTAGAAGGAAATGAGCCTCCACCATGAGCAAACGCAATTCTTAATTTAGGTAATCGCTCTAATACACCTGAGAATATTAATGAACAAATAGCCCTAGATACCTCTGCAGGCATGCCTACTAACCATGGCAGCCAGTATTTTTGCATCTGTTGCTCTCCCATCATTTCCCAAGGATGAACAAAAACTGCCATGTTTAATTTCTCACAGGCAGCAAAGAATTCAAGAAATTTTGTTTCACCTAAATTTTCCTGATTGATGTTGGAGCCAATCTGAACTCCCACTAATCCAATTTGTTTGCAACGTTCCAACTCCTGAATAGCGAGTTTGGGCGATTGTAAAGGAACAGTTCCTAAGCCGATAAATCGTTTCGGATATTTTTCTACGATAGATGCAATATGATCATTTAAAAATTTGGAGATTTCTAAGCCATCAACAGGGTTTGTCCAGTAATTAAATAGTATTGGAACAGTGGAGATTACCTGTACATTAACGTGATGATGATTACATTCATGAATTCTTGCTTCGGGTGACCAGCAGTTTTCTTCAATGTCACGAAAAATTTTTCCATCATCACGAATCATTTTAGCACAACATGGTTGATAATGGTTCAATTGAATAAATCCACCGTACCCGAATTTTTCTTTCCAATTTGGAATAGATTCTGGAAGAATATGTGTGTGTATGTCAATTTTTAAAATATCCACTATAAAGGCACTTAATTAAAATTCATTTAGGGGTTTTTTATTGGGGTGGTTGCATCACATGTTTACAATTTTTACATGTTCTCAACTCTTCACTACTGTAAAACCGTTTAAAAACATCTTGGAATTGAGTCATGATATTGTTCAACTTAAAATATTCATCATATAGTTTATGATTGCATTTTTCGCAAAACCATAATAGTCCATCCTGTTGATTTTCTTTTCTTTTAATTTCTATTACCAGTCCAACCGTATTTTCGCCTCTAACTGGATTATGAGGCACTTTGGGAGGCAATAGATAAATTTCACCTTCATTAATCGGGACTTCTACCATCTTTCCTTCATGCTGTACATTCACAATAACGTTGCCTTCCAGCTGGTAAAAAAATTCTTCGGATTCATTATAATGAAAATCTTTTCTTGAGTTTGGTCCGCCAACAACCATGATGATAAAATCAGCATCCTCCCAAATAACTTTGTTACCAACTGGAGGTTTCAAAAGGTGGCGATTATCATCGATCCATTTTTTAATATTAATTGGTTTTCTTAATGCCATAATTTAGAATTTTAAATCTGAAAATTAATGATTAAACAATTGCAATCACTTTTAATTCGATTGCGATTGGAGTAGGTAAACTTAAAATTTCTACAGTTGTTCTACATGGTAGATTCAATTTAAAGTATTCTGTATAAATACGATTATACGTTTTAAAATCATCTTTCATATTGGTAAGAAATACAGTAACATCAATAATTTTATCCCAACTTGAACCGGCATCTTCCAAGATATATCTTACATTTTGAAAAACCGAACGACATTGTGTTTCGATATCATAGGATAAAATTTTTCCGTTTTCATCTACTTCAACACCTGGTATTTTTTTACTTCCTTTTTCACGAGGTCCAACACCTGAAAGAAAAAGCAGGTTGCCAACTTTTCTAGCATGTGGATATGCACCAACGGGTTCAGGTGCTTTAGATGAATGAATAATTTCATTATTTTCTTCCATAATTAATATTTTATACAAACATTTTTGGGTTCAGTAAAAAATCGTAAGGCTTCAACGCCACCTTCACGACCTACTCCTGAGTTTTTCATTCCACCAAATGGTGTTCGAAGGTCACGAACCATCCAGCAATTTATCCAGACAATTCCTGTTTTAAGTTTTTCTGCAAATTGATGGCCGCGGTTGATATTATTTGTCCACAAAGAAGTTGCTAGACCATATTTCGTAGAATTGGCATAGGCAATCACTTCATCTTCTTTTTCAAAAGGCATAATGGTCACAACTGGTCCGAATATTTCTTCCTGGTTAGTTCGGCAGTTATAAGCCAACCCTTCAATTATTGTCGGTGCAATAAACCAACCATCTGCACAACGACCTTTGAGCTTAATTTGTTTTCCGCCGGTAAGTATTGTTCCACCTTCTTGTTTTGCTAAATTAATATATGCTAAAACTTTTTTCATATGATCTTCAGAAACAACAGCTCCCAGATTAGAATCTATTTCTAAAGGATCACCAACCTTGAGTTGATTTATTTTTTCAATAAAATCTTTTTTAAATTTTTCGTAAAGAGGTTTTTCAATAAATATACGTGAACTACACAAACAAATCTGACCCTGATTGGAAAAGGAAGACCTAACAACTGTCTTTAACATTTCATCATAAGAACAATCATTAAAAATGATTGCTGCATTTTTTCCTCCTAATTCGAGTGATAATTTTTTGAACATTGGAGCTGCAATTTTGGCAATGTGTTCACCCGTTTGCGTTCCACCTGTAAATGAAATTGCTGAAATACTTGGATGAGAAGTAATTGTATTGCCAACTTTGCTTCCTATACCATGTACAATGTTTAATACACCTTTTGGCAATCCTGCTTTTATACAAATTTCTGATAAAAGATATGCCGTCATTGGGGTAATCTCTGATGGTTTTGCTATCACACAATTTCCTGTCGCAAGAGCTGGTGCAATTTTCCAGGTAAATAAATATAATGGGAGGTTCCATGGAGAAATACAGCCAACCACGCCAATTGGTCTCCGAAGCGTGTAGTTGATGACCCCTTCTTCCATAAAATGTGATTCACTAGCAAAATGTAAAATTGCAGTGGCAAAGAAATGAAAATTGCTTGCTGCCCGTGGTATATCGACTGTTTTAGCTAGTTTTAATGGTTTCCCATTATCAATAGATTCGGCTAAAGCCAATTGATCTAAATTATCTTCTATGGCGGAAGCGATTTTTAGTAAGATGGCGGAACGCTTTTCAACGGTATAAGTCGACCAGGAAGGAAATGCATTTTCAGATGCTTCCACTGCCAGTTTTATATCCTGAGCATCTGAGTCGGGTAATTGTGCATATACTTTTCCAGTAGCAGGATTAAATACATCGATGTAATTCCCTGAAACAGGTTCCTTTAGTTCGCCATTGATATAATTATAAATAATTTTGTCGTCCATCTTTGATGATTATAAACATAATGTTCTGCCCCCATCTACTGGAACATTAATGCCAGTAATATAAGAAGCCGCAGGTGAAGCTAAAAAAGCGATAGCATTGGCAATTTCACTTGATTCCGCAAAACGGTTTATAGGTATTTCTTGAAGCATCTCTTGTTTAATTTCCTCAACAGATTTTCCAGTTTTCACAGCTTTATCTTCAAAAATAGATTGTAAACGAACTGTATTGGTGGCTCCAGGTAATACATTATTTACAGTAATTCCAAAGGATGCAACTTCACTAGCTAAGGTTTTTGACCAGTTTGCCACAGCCGCTCGAATGGTATTAGAAACGCCTAATCCAGGTAATGGTTGTTTTACTGATGTTGAAATAATATTGATAATTCTGCCAAATTTTTCGGCTTTCATACCCGGAATTACAGCCTGTGCCAAAATATGATTGCAAATAAGGTGATTATTAAATGCTATTAGAAATTCTTCAGGTTTTGCCAATGAAACGGTTCCTGCAGGTGGACCTCCAGTATTGTTAACTAATATATGCAGTATCTTTTTGCTTTGCAGGTAATTTTCAATTTTTGATTTTAACTCTACCGGATTAGAAAAATCAGCACAGATATAAGCATGTTGTTGATTTTTGGTAGTATCTAATTCAAGCAACGTTTTTTTTAATTTAATCTCATTTCGGGCAACCAAAATTATATTAGCACCAAGTTTAGCCAGTTCAATTGCAACTGCTTTCCCTATACCCTGAGAGCTTCCGCAGATTAATGCATTTTTTTCATTAAAATTTAAATTCATGATTCAGCAATTAATATACAAATAAACAGATAATAATATGATTTATATTATGTTTTTTAAAATGTGGTATAAAAATGTCTTGGTTTCTAAACTATAAATTTGTACAAAACATGGCGTGATGGAACTGCATCAGTTAAATAATAAATGGATAACATCATCAATTTCTTTGGGTGTATTTGTTTTTGTAATGTTATATTTTTTTATAATTTCCTTTATTTTGATATCTTGCTCATAACCTAATTTCAATGCTGTCTGGTATTCAATTTCGCTGAATGATACCATAGAGTATAGTGGCAAATATTTTTCAGGATAAAGCTGATTAATTCTCTTTTCAAATTTTTGTTGTGTTAAAAAATCTTCATCGGCAACTTTATCACGCATCACTAAATAATTTTGAAGAGATAGATCCTGCACCGCATCGCCATTAGGTTTTCTCATTATCTGATATTCTTCAAAAATTTTTGTCCAATCCTCCTTATATTTTTGCATTAATTCCCACATTACGGTACAATCCTCAAATCCGCAATTCATCCCCTGCCCAAAGAAAGGAACAGTTGCATGTGCAGCATCACCCATAAGGGCTGTTCTATTATGTATCCAGGGATAACATCTGATAATAACCAAAGAAGATAAAGAATGATCTTCCCAGGAATCAGCAATGCATGGCATTAATTCAAAGAAATCAGGGAACACTTCCTTAAAGAAATTTTCTACTTTTTCTTTACTATTTAAATTGTTAAAACAATGCTTATGTCCTTCAAAAGGCATAAACAAAGTACAGGTAAATGAACCATCAAAATTCGGTAATGCAATCAACATAAATCTTCCTCTTGGCCAAATATGTAAGGTGTCTCTTTCTAACTTATAAGTACCGTCATCATTGGCTGGAAGCAAAATTTCTCGGTAACCATCTTCAATATAGTTTTGACTGTAATTGAATTTATCAAGCTTTTGCATAGCATTGTATCTTACCGCTGAAAAGGCACCATCTGTTGCAAAAATAACATCCGATTTAATTTCTGTTTTTTCCTTAGTGATGGTGTTTTCAAAAAAAGCAATATTATTTTCCAAATCAACATTGACACATTGTTCATTAAAGAAAAACTTTGTTTTTCCAGTGCGTTCTGCAATGTCCATCAGTTTACAATTAATCTCTCCTCTCGACACTGAATATATTGCCTGATTGTTTATTCCATAAGCATGAAATGATGTTTCGCCTTCCTCATTGTGAATAGTTCGACCATACATTGGAATGGCTATTTTTCTGATATCATCACCAATTCCAATAGTATCTAAAGCTTTCCAGCCGCGATAGGAAGTGGCAAGGTTGATAGATTTACCTGCAGAAATTGATTCTTTCCGCATATCAGCTCTTCGTTCAATTATTTTTACATTATAACCGGCTTTTGCCAAGTAAACTGCCCAAAGAGATCCTACAAGTCCTGCACCTATTATTGTTGCTTCTTTCATTTTTTACTATTACAGATGGTATATATTATAAGAATATTATTATTGCTTTTGTAAATTTAATGTTTGACTGATAAAAAATCAATCTTTCAAAACTACTTTTTTTACATTATCTGTAATTACTCTTTCAATTAACATTCTTCTGGGGTCTATAGCTGCTTTTGCTGGAATAGCATCAATTTCAAATTTAAAGTTCATCGTATTCGCATTAAATTTTACTCTTTTTTGGTAAATCAATTTCTTTTCATCATCATCTGCATAAACACCAATGTCCACCCAATCATCAAATTTCACCTTAGTTTCATTTCCAATAGTATCGGCTTTAAGTTGATATGCTTCTACCTTCATACTTACTTCGTATTTTCCACTGGCTAACGGTTTATAAGTGGCTTCTTTTAATCGATAATCGTATAGGGTAATTTCTTTAAACCAATCAGTAATCAAATATTTTAGAGAATCAGGAACTTGAGGTTCAAGGTGCCTTAAAAAATCTAAAGTAGTAGGATAGGGAGGTTCTTTATATCTAAACTCTTCCAGAAAACTTTTTAGTGCATTATTCACTTTTTCTTCACCAATATAATCTTGTAAAGCGTATAGGATAACACTTCCTTTACCATAATGGATGTGCATTTGATTTTCTACTTGGTAGAGCGGTAGTTCTTTTTCAACTTCAGAACTTCTTCCTGTTAAATATCTTTCAAAATCATACTTCAGAAAATCTTTCATTTTAATGTCATCCTTTAAAGAATTTTTCATAACCATTAATGAAGAATATTCTGAAAAACTTTCTGTTAGCATGGTGGCACCTTGTACATTGGCAGAAATTTCCTGATGAGCCCACCATTGATGAGCCATTTCATGAGCAATTACTGCATCAATCACGTTATTATCTTCCTCATCTTCTAGATTAACAATAAAGCCAAGCGATTCGGAATAAGGCATTGTTCCTGGAAAAGCTTGAGCAAATGATGAATATCTCGGAAATTCAAGAATACGGGCTTGTTTGTGATAATAAGGACCAAAGTTTTTGGTGTAATATTTTAACGATTTTTCCACAGCATTTAGCATCATATTAATGTTGTATGGATGTGCTTTATCATAATACACTTCAATATCAATTCCGTTCCATTTTTTACGTGCAACTTCGTAGCGTGCCGACATAAAATTGAAAAAATTCTGTGAAGCATGGTCAGACTTGTAATGGTAATATTTTCTTCCATCTTTTTCCCATTCTTTAACTAATGAACCAGGTGCAATAGCTAATTGGTCTTTAGTTGTTGAAATATAACTTTCCACATTTACCCAATCTGCAGCACCATCAGAAAGATAATTTTTATAACAATCACGCCCACAATCTGCTTTTAGCTCAGGCATTCTATCTTTCGGTTTCAAATCGTATTTTTTTCGTGTGTTTTTATCACTCAATTCGTAACCTTGATTATATCCAATCGATGGTAGTACAGAAAAGTTATTGATAAAAGTTCCGTTTAGTGCAACATCGGTATTCGTTACCTCATTTTCAAATCCTTTACTGATGTAGGAAGCTTCAACCACTAATGCCATTTTTTCATTTGGGGCTAACGGCTTATTTAATTGGTAAATTAAGTAACCACTTTCCTTATCTTCAAAAACCAACTTTGCATTTTTAAGATGTAACTTCATGTTCCAGTCTTTATCAATGGTGTAATGCAAAGAATTTATATTTTGATTGGATTTGTTGGTTAAAATAAGAGCAGTTTTTGCCAATAATTTACGTCCTTCTGGAAAAATATCGATGTAGTACTTAGCGTCTGTAATTTTTGGTTGTTCAATTCCCTGATATTTTTTGTATGTCTTTTCGTATTTTGCCTGACTTTCTTCTTGCTCATCAGTCCCTTTATAAGTGTTTAATACTTTGGTGTTATAAAAAACAAAACTTGCAGTAGCTAACCATAAAACACTAATAATTATTAATCCAAAAGCGTATGTTGGAGTTAAATGTTTTTTTGCTGATTTAATTCTGTTTTTAAATCCATTAGAGAAACCTCTCACCCAAATTAATCCTGAAAACCCTAAAAACAGCAAGCCAAATAAAATCCAATACAGGTTAAACCAATTAGATGCTTCTAAAGCAGCACCAAAACCATTCATGTCAGAATAGGTGTAAGCTGGAGTAGAGCCCAAGTTAATCATATTAGATTGCAATTTAAAAACCAACATGACGATGTCAAACAAGAATAAAAATATAATGGAAACAAAATATCCGATGTATTTATTATTGATGATAACCTGCAAGAAAATAAGTATCGCAGACCAAATAATATACATTGGTAAAGCTTGGTATAAAAAATCTTGAAGGTAAATTCCTACTTCAAAGTTGGTATAACCATTAATAAACTGGTAAAATATAGAAGCAATTATAAAAAATAGATTTAACAAGGAAGTAACACAAATTAACGATATAGTTTTAGCCACTAAAGAGATGAACGAACTGTGAGGAGTGGCATCAATAACTTCATTCATATTACTACCTCTATCTCTCCAAATTAATTCTCCACTAAAGAAAATGAGGATGATGATTACGAAAATTACAGTAATGCCACCTATTACATCTATCATTTTATAGGTTACTGGATAAGATTGTAAACCAAAATACTCGAATCCGCCAGCTAGCGTTGCAATTAAAATAATAACACTAAATAAGAATAAAATTTTGAAGGTGGTACTTTTTACAATGCTGTAGAAATTGATACTAAAAAAACTAAGAAATTGTTTAAAAGTAGTACTTGATTTGAATAGAATTGATGTTTTCGGAGCAACAAAAATTTTATTAACCTGTACATCATTTACTTTTTCTTTATTCTTCTTAACTCTTTTATTTTTGCTAATAAAACTAAATGAAAAGTAAGATCCTAAAATAATTACGGTTCCAATTGCTAACCAAATTATTCTGTTTAAAAATAGCAAACCATTAAATCCAACACTTAATGTGTTTTTTTCGATAGGAGTAAAGTATTTTGAATCTAATGCATAAGCCCTAATTCCAAAAGTATCTGTTAATGCAGCAATAGTTTCGTTTTCAATATCTTAAAGAAGTGTTCCAGAGATAAGGTATCCTACAATAATAATTAAAGTGCCGACAAATGAAATTACTGTGCTTTTCCATTTGTTAGCCATAGCAAAAGTAATGGCTCCAGCAAAAAACATATTGGGTACTATAAACAAAAAGTAGTTGTTGATGAAAGATGCCAAATAAAAATTCCCAATTCGGTCCGCATCAATCCAACCAATAGCTGGACCCATTGCTGCACCTAATAAAAAACCAAGAAAAATTCCTAATAAAGGAATGGTGGATAAAATTAATGCTCCAAAAAATCGACCA
Organism: uncultured Vicingus sp.; assembly: GCA_964360245.1. Lineage (GTDB taxonomy): Bacteria > Bacteroidota > Bacteroidia > Flavobacteriales_E > Vicingaceae. The sequence goes on along the minus strand of CAYHWX010000063.1, from coordinate 11,850 downwards.
AAATAGTAACCAAATTTGCTGATAGGTGAACTGAAAAGAATTTCATTAAAATTGTAGTTGTAATCTCTTAAAGCCGCATTATTAAAGAAAGCAGTAGCAATTAATAATCCAAATATGGTTAGTATTCCGCAATACATTGAAATAATGTGAGGAGCATTTTTATACACATTTCCGATAGAGCCACCAATAATTACATTATCACTAACAACAGCTCCCCAAACCATCAATGTCATAATAAAAAGGAAGATATAAACCATGGGTCTTTTTAGACCTGTACTTAGTTCTTTTAGAAAAAATTCTTTAAACATAAATTTAGTTTTAAGGTGTAAGGTTTTAGGTGTAAGGAAAAAGAACTACTTATGCCTTTTTCCTTAATACTTATACCTTGTTAATTAATTTTGGTAAAAAATACATCTTCTAAATCGGGAATAACATTTTCAAATCCATTTCCTGGATTGGTTTCACTTAACACATGAATCAATGGTTTTCCTGCTACCATTTTATCAGAAATTACTGTAAAATTGGTTTTGTACTCATTTATTTCATTTCGCTCAATAATTTTTTGCCACACTTTTCCTTTCAAATCATTAATCACATTTTGAGGGGAACCTTGGTAAACCATTTTTCCTAAATTCATTATTGCCATATTAGCACACAATTCGGTAACATCTTCAACAATATGAGTGGAAAGAATGATAATTACATCTTCTGACACGTCTGCTAAAAGGTTATGAAACCGATTACGTTCACCTGGGTCTAGTCCAGCTGTTGGCTCATCAACAATAATTAATTTTGGGTTACCAATTAATGCTTGGGCAATTCCAACTCTTTGTTTCATACCTCCTGAAAATCCTTTCACACTTTTGCTTCTTTCGTTGTAGAGGTTTACTTTTTGTAATAAGTAATTTACTAATTCTTTTCTCTCTTTTCCATTTGTGATACCTTTTAGTATGGCTATATGGTCTAGCAACTGTTGTGCAGTTATTTTTGGATAAACACCAAATTCTTGAGGCAAATAACCAAGTAGTTTACGTAGCTCTGTAGGATTTTTTAAAACATCAATATCATCCAAAAAAGCTGTGCCAGAGTCAGCCTCTTGCAATGTTGCTAAGGTTCTCATTAATGAAGATTTACCTGCACCGTTTGGACCGAGTAAACCAAACATCCCGTTTGAAATTTCAATATTGATATTGTCTAAGGCTTTAACTCCGTTAGGATAAGTTTTTGATAAATTACAAATTTTTAATGTTGCCATGCTATTATATATTTTATAATTATTCAAATATATAGCTGTTGTGATTATAAAAAATGAAAACTTACACCAATGGTAAAAATGCTTTGATGAACGGTTTATGTACTTTTGTAACTATGATTTTATTAGATTTACATAAAGAAGTAAAATATAGAACGAGCAGGAGTGGTGGTGCTGGTGGTCAGAATGTTAATAAGGTTTCGACTAAAGTAGAGTTGCTTTTTGATGTAATGAAATCTAAAATTTTAACAGAACGAAAAAAAACAATTATTTCCGAAAAGCTTAGCAATAGAATTTCGCAAGATGGAATTTTAGCAGTACAATGCGATGAGACCAGAAGTCAATTTAAAAATAAAGAAATTGTTTTTGAACGTTTCTTAAACCTTATTAAAGCTGCTTTAAAACCAATAAAAAAACGTAAACCAAGCAAGCCCAGCAAATCATCTATCATAAAGCGATTGGATAGCAAAAAGAAACTTTCGGATAAAAAAGATTCGAGAAGATTTAAAACAGATTAACTTTGGAGTTAAAAATAACTTTAAACCTTAAACATTGAACCTCTTCAACTTTTACAAATATCAAGGCACAGGAAACGACTTTGTGATGATTGACAATCGTAATGATATGTTTGATAAATCTAATTTAACATTAATCAAAAACTTGTGTGATAGGCGATTTGGCATTGGAGCATATGGATTAATCTTAATTGAAAATAGTACAGGTTTAGATTTTAATATGATTTATTTTAATGCAGATGGAAGCAAAAGTTTTTGTGGAAATGGAAGCCGATGTGCTGTGGTTTTTGCCAAGCATTTAGGAATAATTGAAAGCCAAGCTATATTTTTATCCACCGATGGCGAGCATGAAGCATGGATTAACAAAAATGGAGAAGTTTCTTTAAAAATGCATGATGTTTTGGAAATTGAAAAAGGTAATGATTATTATTTCATTCATACCGGTTCACCACATTATATTATTGATGTTGAAGACGTTGATAAAATAAATGTTTTTGAAGAAGGTAGAAAAATTCGTTACAATGAACGGTTTAAATCGGAAGGAACTAATGTGAATTTTGTGAGTTACCAAACCGACAGTTTGCAAATTAGAACTTACGAAAGAGGAGTGGAAAACGAAACACTTTCTTGTGGTACAGGAGTAACAGCATCAGCATTAAGTTGGGCAGACAAATACAAGTTAACCGAAGGAAAAGTAGTAGTAAAAACACAAGGTGGAGAATTGCAAGTTGCTTTTAAAAGAAATGAATTTGGTTTTAACGATATTTGGTTGATTGGACCAGCAGTTCAAGTTTTTAAAGGACAACTTTCCCCTCTTGAGAGGGGTTAGGGGTGTGTTTTTAACTTCAATTCATCAAAAAAATGTCATTCTCTATCCCTATAACCCATAAAATCAAAGAAATAAATCTCGAAAAAGGAGTTTTTATTTTTATTCATCGAGCAAGTAAAATTCCGCCTCATATTGGATTAATTGTTAATGGAAAATTGTTTGAAATTTCAACCCACGGTCCTGAATATAATTTGAGAGGTTTAGCCATGTTGCAAACTGCTCAAAAAAGAGGAGTAGAGGTTGTATTTGTAGGGTTAACACCAACCAAGCAAAAACCAAAGGAATTGGAACTATTGATTACCAATTTAGTTAAACATTACTTCAAAGTTTCAGACCATGTTTCCTGCTTAAACCCAATTAAAGATTTTATTCAGGAAATTTATCAAATAGAAGTAAAAAATGCAGATTTTATTTTTGAGTTATTGCCCATTTTGTACAATAAAAATTTGGTAAAAAATACTTTTCAAATAAATCTTTCAGATAAATTGCTCAACAATAACTTTCTCATTAAAAAATATACCAAACAAGATATCAATCAAAGTATTGCAGCCGTAAATCGAAAAAATAAGGGTGAAGTTAAAATCAACTAATATCTATTTGCGAAACCTAATAAGTTCGGATGCCTCCATCGTTTTTGATTGGGAAAACAATCCTGATAATTGGGAAATAAGTAATACCGAAAAATTGTTTACACGGGAGGAGATTGAGGAGTTTGTCAATCAACCACAAGACATTAATTTAAACCAACAACTTCGTTTTATGATTTGTAAAAACGATACCAATTTATCCATTGGTTGCATCGATTTATTCGATTACAAAGTTAGTAAAAGTGCTGGTGTAGGTATTTTAATTGCCGACAAAAAATTGAAAAATAAAGGCTATGCCACCGAAGCATTAAAATTGCTCATTAATTATTGTAGAGATGAATTAAAGATTGATTCTATTTTCTGTCATATTTTTAAAGAAAATACAATAAGTATTCGTTTATTTGAGTCGTGTGGATTTAAATTTATTGATGAACGTCTATTAAACGGAAATAAAGTAAATTATTACGAATTAAATGTTTAAAAAAATTATCATATCCATTTTTTTGATTCTACTTCTTTGTGGTGGATATGTTGCTTACATTCTATACCAAAAGGTATATCAACCCAATGTAACCTTAGCAAATGTTTCAGATAAGTATTTTTATATTTATTCTACGTATGATTTTAACGATGTTGCCAACGATTTGTACGAACAAGGTTTTATCATCAATAGAGAATCGTTTGTTTGGTTGGCAGATAAAAAAGCGAATTTTAAAAACAACATTCACCCCGGAAAATATTTATTAAAAGAAGGAATGAACAATAACGAACTCATCGACTTGTTACGCTCCGGAAAACAAGTTCCTGTAAAAGTTACTTTTAATAACGTAAGAACAATCAACGAATTGATAGGCAAACTTTCTAGAAATTTAGAATGTGATAGTGTTGAATTGTATGATTTACTAACTGATAAAGCATTTGTTGAAAGTTATGGTTTTAACCGAATTACTATTTTAACCTTGTTTTTGCCAAATACCTATGAATTTAATTGGAACACCTCTGCCGAAGAAGTGATTGTAAGAATGGCTACCGAGTATAAAAAGTTTTGGACGGATGAACGCAAGGAAAAAGCGAAAAAATTAAATTTATCGCAATCGGAAGTAGCCATTTTAGCTTCTATTGTGCAAGCAGAACAAACCGTGCACAACGACGAGCGACCAAAAGTTGCGGGGTTGTACATTAACCGATTAAAAAAAAGAATGTTGTTGCAATCCGACCCAACAGTAATTTATGGCGTTGGAGATTTTAGTATTCGAAGAGTATTAAATAAACATCTTGCTATGGATACTCCCTACAATACCTATATGCATACTGGTTTGCCACCAGGACCAATTAATTTACCTTCCATCAAATCGATAGATGCAGTGCTCAATTACGAGCAGCACGATTACATTTATATGTGTGCCAAAGAAGATTTTTCGGGCTACCACAATTTTGCTAAAACCTACGACCAGCATTTGGTTTATGCTCGTAAATTTCAAAATGAATTGAACAAAAGGAAGATTTATAATTGATTTTTATTATTATTTCAAAAAATTATTATATTTACTGTATGAAAAAAATGAAATTTAACTTAGCAGCACTTGCTCTTCTTCTTCTATCTTGTGGAAGTGTAAATAATGAGCAAGCAGCAGCAATTGCAGATCAATTAGATAGTGCATTAGCAACTAATTCTATTACAGAAGATGTAAATAGTATTCCCGAAGAAGGTGATTTGTTTACCTCTAAAGATGGAAAATTTAAAATTAATTTTTCTGGAATTCCTAAAGAAAGTTCGGACATTATTCCTACAGAAGTTGGAAATATTGAAATGACTTCTTTTATGTACGAAAAAAGTGCTACAGAAGCCTATATGGTTGCCTACAACGATTATCCTTCCGAAATGGTTAAAAATTCTTCAGTGGATGATTTATTGGATGGAGCAAAAAATGGCTCCAGTTCAAGTTTGGGTATTACTAAATTTGATATTGATAATAAAATGGAAATTGAAGGTAATCCAGGTCGTCATTTTAAAGGAACAAATGGTTCATATTATGCCGAGTACAAACTCTTTTTAAAAGGAAACAGGTTGTATCAAATCGCATTAATTAGAGATGGTAGTTATGCCACACCAGAAAGAGCAGAAGCATTTTTTGGTTCTTTTGCGTTGACGGAGTAATAAATTACTAAAGTTTCGGAGCAGCACGATAATTGAGTAGGTTGGAACGACCTTTGATAAATTTTGCTAGTTTTTTGCTGTTAAAATTTAGGAATGGCAAGAGAAAACAACCCTTGAACTACTAACCAACAAAAGAGAGAAAAGGTACATTCCTTTGATAAAGTAACAACAAAGAGTAATGCTTACAGGGCTTGGGTTGTGTGGCAATTTTAACAATAAAAAAACAAGAAATTTATCAGCAGTCTTGATTTTTTGTTTCTTTTTGATTAAGCAAAAAGAAAAAGTAAAAAACCTTTCCGCTCCAATTTATTGATGAATTATAAATAGAACGAGTGTAGTTTATCCTGAGAAAACGAAGGACTTCATTAAACTATCACCAGCGAGATACCAAGTATTTAATCAAAAACAGGCTCCTTTTTATCTCTTAAGCCAATTATTTCATGTACTTTTCTTGTAAAACAGTTAGGTGATGTTTGGCGTGTCCAACAATTAAATAACCAATTGCTAAAACTGTTAATTGATTTCCATTAGCACTTCCAGAAGCATTTAGCATTTTAGGCGTAAAATTTTCGAATAAGCAAACGGTTGCTTTTCGAACAGTGTCAAATTCTTTGGCAATATCAACTAAAGTACGTTCATTAGCATTAGAATTTTTTACATACTCTTCATGGTCAAAACTAAGTAAAACACTTTTTTCATTTCGAGCTATACATAAAGCTCTGTAACCAAATATTCGTTCGGTATCAATTAAATGAACCAACAACTCTTTAATGCTCCATTTGTCTTTTGCATAACGGTAATTTCCTTTGGACTCCTCTAAAAGACCGAATAATTTATGGATGGATTTATTATTTTTTCGAAGAACATTTAGTACTTCATCATCTTCTACTAAATTAATGTAGTAGTTAAAGTACTCGGCAAAATTGTGTTGAGCAAGTGTTTCTTTCATGTTGATGATAGCTATGTTTTTTCAAAAATAACTAAATAATTAACGAGATAAACCCTATTTTTGAAACCTTAAAAAAAAGATATAAACATGACAAAAATAAAATTCGGAACTGACGGTTGGAGAGCTATTATTGCGAAAGAATTTACAGTTGATAATGTAGCAAGAGTTACCTCTGGAGCAGCAATGTGGTTAAAACAAAATTTTGAAAAACCTTCGGCTGTTGTGGGGCACGATTGCAGATTTGCTGGTGAATTGTTTGCAGAAACTGTAGCTTCAGTATTTGCAAATGCTGGAATTAAGGTTTATTTAGCAAAAGGAGTAGTTTCAACACCTATGGTATCTTTAGGTACATTAAATAAAAAAGCTGACTTAGGAATTGTTATCACTGCGTCTCATAATCCACCAAGTTACAACGGTTACAAATTAAAAGGAAGTTTTGGTGGACCATTATTGCCAAAAGAAATTCAAGAAGTGGAAGATTTAATTCCAACAACCAATGTTATCAATATTAACGATTTAGCAATTGAAACTTTTGTTGCCAAAGGATTAATAGAATACATCGACTTAGAAACCCAATATGTGAAGCATGTAGAAGCAAATTTCGACATGGAAGCGATTAGAAATACATCTATGAATTTTGCTTTTGATGCCATGTATGGTTCTGGCCAAGATGTGATGCGTAGGTTGTTGCCCGATATTGATTTTTTACATTGCGACCACAACCCAAGTTTTAATGGTATTTCTCCCGAACCAATACATCGGAATTTGCAAGAATTTTCTGAAATGATAAGATTAGCTGATGGAGAAATTGATTGTGGATTGGCTGTTGATGGAGATGCAGACAGAATTGGTCTATACGATAGCAAAGGAAATTTTGTAGATTCTCATCACATTATTTTGTTGTTAATAAAATACTTGGTAGAAGTAAAAGGAATGAAAGGTAAGGTGGTAAATGCCTTTTCGGTAACTCCTAAAGTTAAAAAAATGTGTGATGTATTGGGATTAGAATACCAAGTGGTACAAATTGGGTTTAAAAATATTGCTGGCATCATTTTAAAAGAAGATGTTTTATTAGGTGGAGAAGAATCTGGAGGAATTGCTGTTAAAGGTCATATTCCTGAGCGTGACGGAATTTGGATGGGATTAATTATTTGGGAATATATGGTAAAATCAGGTAAAACCTTAGAAGAATTAATACAAGGAGTTTATGACATGGTTGGAGCGTTTAAATTTGAACGGATTGATTTGCATCTAAAAGAAGAAGAAAAATTAAAAATCGTAGCCAACTGCGAGTCAAATTATTACAAAAGATTTGGCGACCTAGAAGTGAGAAGAGTTGAAAATATAGATGGATTTAAATATTTTTTTGACAATGATGAATGGGTGATGATAAGGGCTTCAGGAACAGAACCAGTACTAAGAACTTATGCCGAGGCAGCTACTAATGAAGCAGCATTTAAAATATTAGAAAAAGTACACCAAGAATTTAAAAAGTAATTCGTATTCATAAAAAAACCGTCCGTCGGCTGACGGACGGTTTTTAAAAAAGTTTAATGTTATTAGACTCCGCCAATCGGTGCATCAGCAAATGCTGATATATTTGTTATTTGACCTTGAGCATCAACTTCATAAGTTACGTCTTGCCCAACCTTTAAAATTTGATTATTGTTATCTCCTGGTGTTTGAAACACAAGATTATTTCCAGTATCTCCATCAATCATTCCAGCACCTCTATTTTGTCCATTGTTGCTTGGTGGAAATATATTTCTTATTATTCCTTTCATAATTTTAATTTTTTAATGTTTATAAATAAACGGTTAATAATAATTTTTCACTAAAACTATAAAAAATACTTTACTTATCAAAATTTATATAAATTTTTTTATATCTTGCTGCTATAAATTATGAAATAGCCATTTACCAAAGCATATAAAAGAGTGATGAAGATAAAATGGAGTCCGTCAGCTGACGGATGACCTCTTTAAAACAACAGAGTGAAACGAGTTCATGAGTACATTAATTTAAAATAGAAATGAACGAACAATAAATGTCAACAGATGAAAAAACTCTTTTTTACTATTTTACTTTTTTCTATTGGAACACTGGCTCTTTTAGCAAAAACCAATGATTCTAAAATTGATAGTATCTTAACTCATGTTGAAGATTACACATCTTGTGTTTCTGAACTTAGAAACGTGCCTACAGAAGCTCTTACTAATTACCTCTCAAAAACTAAAAATGACTTATCAAAATGTAAAATTTACAATGCTTTGTGTTGGTTTTATTTTAATTCTAACCCACCAAAAGCAATGGAATATGCTAAATTACTTCAACCATTAGCCGAAAAATCGGGTAATCAAGATGCAATTATTACTTCTTATGATAATTTAGCATACCTCTATCAAGGATTTAGTGAGAATGAAAAGGCGATAACTTACACGTTAAAAGCATTAAAAGTTAAGGAAGCGTTAAATGATATTAATGGAATTTCTACTAGTTTAGCTGGATTGGGAGGTATTTATCACAATATGGGTAATTATAAATTAGCACTTAACTATTATAATCAAACCTTGGAAATTGAAAATAAAGCTAAAAACCCTTCTAATGAGGGATATACTAGGCAGGGAGCTTTAATAGGAAATATTGGGTCGTGTTATATTGGTTTAGGGGAGATAGACAAAGGATTAGAGAATTACCTAAAAGCAATAAAGCTATATACAGAACATGGAATGGAAGAAAGTTGTAGTACATTTTATATCAATATTGGACTAATTTATTTGAATAATAAAAAAGATTACAGCCAAGCATTGATGTATTTTAAAAAAGCTGCAAAATTCTATGAAGAAGAAGAAAATGTTTCAGGACTTTCAGCTGTTTATGGTAGTATGTGTGAGGTTTATTCTATTCAAAATGATTTTACCAATGCACTTATCTATGGTAAAAAAGCACTTAAAAACGCAAAATTATCTGAAGATAAAGGAAGTATATTAAATGCAAATAAAAGCCTAGCATTGGTGTTTTACAACAATAAAAATTACCAACTGGCTTACGAACATTTTAAAATTGCTTTTGATATTAAAGAAAGTATTTTTAATGAAACATCATCACAACAAATTGCAGAAATGCAAACCAAATACGATACCGAAAAAAAAGAAACTGAAAATAATTTATTAAAAACAGAACAAGAGTTAGATAAAGCGGAGTTAGACAAAAAAGCTACGCAACAATACATGCTTTTGTTCGGGTTAGGTTTGGCTCTAATTATAGTTGTTTATGTGGCTTATAGCTTAAATCAGAAGAAAAAAATAAATAAAATATTAAATACACAAAATGAAATTATAGCAGAAAAAAATAAGGACATTACCGATAGTATTAATTATGCTCAACGCCTACAAAGTGCTATTTTACCACCAATATCCATTCTTCAAAATTATTTTAAATGTTTTATTTATTACCAACCTAAAGATATTGTTTCTGGAGACTTTTATTGGTTAAAAGAAATGGGTAATAAAATTTATTTTTCGGTAGTTGATTGTACAGGTCATGGTGTGCCTGGAGCTTTTATGAGCATTATAGGTTACAATTCCTTAAACAGAATCGTAGAAGATTTTAATATAGCAAAACCAGGAAATATATTGGATGAGTTAAATATCCAAGTAAACAAAGTATTAGGCTCTCAAGTAAATAAAGAATTAACAGTTAGAGATGGAATGGATATTTCTATTTGTTGCATTGATAGGGAAACCAAAATTTTAGAATATGCTGGAGCTAACAACTCTTTGTATTTATTAAGAAAGTCACAAAATGAAAAACTTGATTTAGAAAGTTTTATGGATGAAGAGGGTACCTCTTTTTATGAAATTAAATCAAATAAAATGGCTATTGGAGGAGGCGACAATAAAACAAATTATCAAACTCATACTGTGAAATTAAATAAGGAAGATGCCATTTACTTGTTTTCTGATGGTTTTGCCGATCAGTTTGGTGGTCCAAAAGGAAAAAAATTCATGTATAAGAATTTTAAAAAATTATTGCTTTCCATCCAAAAAAATAGCATGGAAAATCAATTGCAAATAGTAGATAAAACGTTAATTGATTGGAAAGGAGATTTAAGCCAGTTAGATGATATTTGCATCATGGGCGTTAGAATATGATGCAAAGTTTACCCTGAGCGAAGCCGAATGGGTGTGATGGGAGTTAAAATTAGCTAATTTGTATTATCTTAGCCCTATTAATGAATAAATCAGTAGCATATCATTTTTTAAAGTCGGCATTAACACTAGAAAACCCTTTTCTCTCAACAGTCGATTTTATGGATTGGTTACTAGAGAAAAAAAATAAAGTAAAACACTGCATTACCCCAATTCCTTTTTCCGAGTTAGAAAACTGGTCGTTTAACCCTACAACAGGTAATTTAACCCATTATTCTGGTCAATTTTTTTCTATCGAAGGAATTAAAGTAAAAACCAATTGGGGAGTTGTCGCTAATTGGACGCAACCCATTATCAATCAGCCAGAAATTGGTTTTTTAGGAATTATTACCAAAAAAATTGATGGCATTCTGTACTTTTTAATGCAAGCTAAAATAGAGCCAGGCAACATCAATGTTGTTCAACTTTCACCAACTTTACAAGCAACAAAAAGTAATTATACACAAGTTCATAAAGGTAACATTCCTTTATACCTCGAATATTTTTTTGGGAAAAGAGATGATGTTGATATTTTATTAGATCAATTTCAATCTGAACAAGGAGCACGATTTTTAAAGAAAAGAAATCGAAATATTATTATAGAAGTTTTTAGTGACATTGAAGTTAAGGAAGATTTTTGTTGGTTAACACTTGGTCAAATAAAACAATTGCTCACCTTCGATAATGTAGTCAACATGGACACTCGAACCGTCATTTCTGGTATTCCGTATGGTAATCTCGACACGCTAAAAGCAATAAAAAATGTAAAGCAAAATAGTTATGAAAAGGCATTATTACTATCAGAACTAGCCGATAACAATGCGTTACATAGTATAGAATATGTTATTTCTTGGATTACTAAACATAAGGCGTTTGCTGAACTAGAAGTAGAAAGAATTCCACTAAGTAGTCTTTTGGATTGGAAAAAAGATAAAAATAGTATTTATCATGTAGCTCATAAATATTTTTCTGTCATAGCTGTAAAAGCCGAAATTGACAACAGAGAAGTTCGTTGTTGGACTCAACCTATGATAAAATCAGCCCAAGAAGGTATTATCGCTTTTATTATTAAAAAGATAAATGGGGTTTACCATTTTTTAATTCAGGCAAAACTTGAAAGCGGAAATTTTGACATTATTGAATTGGCACCTACCGTACAATGCTTAACAGGAAATTATCGCAAAGGTTTTAACGAGTATGAAGTTAACTTCATAGCTTATGCTTTACATCCAGAACAAAATAATGCAACAGTAAGATATTCCACTTTTCAATCGGAAGAAGGTGGGCGGTTTTATCAAGAACAGAATAAAAATATGATTATAGAGGTGGGTAATAATTTTAAGGAAGCAAGAGCGATAGAAGTAGGGAAT
>CAYHWX010000062.1:0-23408 GCA_964360245.1 uncultured Vicingus sp. | reverse complement strand
AGGAACAGGATGGTAATTTTTTTTAATAGAATTATAACCCTGGTGTTAATTCATCAGGGTTTTTTATTTTAAGAGGGATGGTAGATTTAAAGCAAATATTAACAACAACAAAAAAGGTAGTAATAACTACCCATAAATCTCCTGATGGTGACGCCATAGGAGCATCATTAGCTTTATTTCATTACCTTAAAAAATACAACAAAGAAGTAGTAGTTATTGTTCCAGATGGATTTCCAGAATTTTTAAATTGGATGAGTGGAAGTTCAATGATTGTTTATTATGACTCTCAAGAAGAGTTAGCCAATCAATTTATCGAAAATGCTGATTTGATATTTGCACTAGACTACAATGGTTTAGAAAGAATAGGTAATTTATCCAATCCTGTTGCAAAATCGAAAGCATTTAAAATTGTAATAGACCATCACCAAGACCCGCTAGAGTTTGCAAATCATTATATTGTTGATGTAAACTGTTGCTCTACTTCTCAACTTATTTATGAATTTATTGAAAACTTAGGCGATTTAAGTTTATTGAATAAAGAAATAGGAGAATGTATTTATTGCGGAATTATGACGGATACTGGTTCTTTTCGGTTTCCTTCAACTACCTCAAAAACCCATCAAATAATTTCTAATTTAGTTGCTTTAGGCGTTGATGGCTCAAAAATACATGAAAAAGTATATGACACTTATTCAGAACATCGTTTAAGATTAATAGGGTATGCTTTAACTGAAAAAATGAAAGTATTTCCTGAACTTAATGCTGCATACATTTCCTTATCACAAGAAGAATTAACTCGATTTAACTTTAAAAAAGGAGACACAGAAGGGCTGGTGAATTATCTTTTATCTATCAATGGAATTAAATTTGCCATTTTAATAACAGAAAAAGTCGATAATATCAGTTTTTCCTTTAGATCAAAAGATAATTTCTATGTTAATAAAATTGCCAACCAACATTTTAATGGAGGGGGACACATTTATGCTGCTGGTGGAACATTAAAATCATCATTAGAAGATGCAATAAAAATAGTAGAGTCAGTAATTCATCAATATCGAAGTCAATAGAATTTTTAGGAAAGAATGAAGAATTTTTTGTACACCATCATTATTATTTTAATAATATCCTGTTCTGGAGATGTTGAAAATCACCAACCAATAAATGTTAACGAAATTCAAGATCAATTAATTGAAGCAAATATAAAAGCGACATCACTTGAATCAGAACAAATTGACCATTACATTAAGGATAAAAAATTAAGCGCAAAAAAAACACCAACTGGATTAAGGTACGAAATATACCAAGACAAAGAAGGTGTTAATATTTCCTCTAATCAAAGAGCAGTTGTAAAATATACCGTTAACTTATTAAATGGAACGGAGTGTTATGCTACCAAAGATAAAGCTGAAGAATTTATTGTTGGAAAAGACAATGTAGAGAGTGGGTTGCACGAGGGAATAACCTATATGAGTGTTGGCGACAAAGCAATTATTATCATTCCATCTCATTTAGCACATGGGTTAGCAGGAGATTTTAAAAAAATTCCTATTCGTGCTACCATCGTTTATGATATCGAACTGATTGCTATTAAATAGGTAGAGTTGAAAAAATTAGTTGTCATATCATTTTTAATTATTTTCTTTTCTTCATGCGAAAGTGAATTTCCAAATTATTTAAAAAAATCGGATGAAGTTTACATGAAGTTAGTATCATTTGATGATGATGATAAAAAGTTTAACACTCAATATTTTACGAGTGCCTCTATAATTATTTCAGCAAATAATAAAATTATTTATGAGCGATATAAAGAAGATATTATTAGCTCTAATCTTGCTGATTTTAATTTTTTATTAACGTATTTAAACGAAGGCGATAGTGCACAATTTAAAGTATCGAAAGAAAAATTATTGAAAGAAATTACTACCATTCATTTAAACGATATTAAATCACAGGATGTTGAAATAACAATTAAAATCTACAACTATTATACGCAACAAGAATTTGAAATACTAAATACTAATAGAGATGCAGAAATGACAGAACAACTATTATTAACAAAGTATTTAAAAGAAAATAGCACTGATAATTACCAATGTAAACGAGGAATATACATTCAACAAATTAATAAAGGAGAAGGAGAGAAAATAAAGAAAGGAACCGTAATTAGTATCAATTACAAAAGTTATTTTATTAATCGAGTAGAATTTGATAATAACTATAAAGAAGCAGCATTTACTTATACTTATGGAACACCCGGTCAAGTTATTAAAGGATTAGAAATTGCAATAAATGGTATGAAGAAAGGAGAAAAATCAAAAATTATCATACCTTCGCAACTTGCTTTTGGAGAGGAAGGTTCTTCAACACAAATAGTACCTCCCTTTACTACTGTTATTTATGAATTAGAAATTGTAAACGTAAAATAAAAAAAATAATATAAAATGAAAAAAATTACTTTAACTTTTGTTGGTGCTTTGGCTTTAATTGCTTGTGAAAATAGTGATAAAAAATCAGCACAAATTACTTTAGCAAACAACATTGATTCTGTTAGTTATGCAATAGGAATTAATTCTGCTAAAGGATTAAAAGAACAATTTAGCGAAGGAAATATGGACGCTTATTTACAAGGTTTTAGAGATGTTTTGGATTCTGCTGATTTGTTAATAGCTACGGAAGAATGTCAGGGAATAATTCAAACTTTTTCTCAGAAAAAACAGATGGAAGAAATGGCTAAACGACAAAAAGAACAAGAAGAAATGTATGGTGGATTAAAAGCGGAAGGAGAAAAATTTCTATCAGAAAACAAAACGAAAGAAGGAGTAAAAGTTACAGCAAGTGGTTTACAATATATGGTTATAAAAGAAGGAAAAGGTAAACAACCTACTGCTGCATCTACCGTAACTGTTCATTACCACGGAACAACAATGGATGGGACAGTATTTGAAAGTTCTGTTGAAAGAGGAGAACCTGTTACTTTTCCTTTAAATCAGGTTATTCCAGGTTGGACAGAAGGTATAGCATTAATGAAAGAAGGTGCAAAATATAAATTTTTTATTCCTCAAGAGTTAGCTTATGGAGCAAACGCACCACAAGGAGGACAAGGTCCAATTAAACCTTTTATGCCTCTCGTTTTTGAAGTAGAATTAATTAAAATAAATGATTAAAAATTATTAGTATGAAATAGCCATGAGTCGAAGCCCACAAAGAGTGATGAAGATAAAATGGCGTATTCCATATGACAAATAAAAAACAATAAATACCTACATATGAAAAAACAAATATTTAATATCCTGTTATTAGCTTCCTTTATTGCTTTTTGCAATGTTGATGCTAATGCTCAAAAAGATAAAAAAAAGGATAAAAAAGAAGAAGTGGCAGCACCTAAAATAGAATTAAAAAATATTGTAGATTCTGTAAGCTATGCTATCGGTTTAAATATGGCTACTAGTATAAAAAAAGATTTTTCGGAAGCCAATTTTGAAGCTTTTATTGAAGGACTTAAATCTGGGGTAAAAGGCGAAGGTAATCTTATTGCGTTAGAAAAAATTCAAGAAATAGTAGGACCTTATTTTCAAAAAAAGCAAGAAGCTGCACAAGCAGAAGAATTAAAAAAATCAGAATCATATAAAACGGATGGAATTAAATTTTTAGAAGAAAATAAAAAGAAAGTAGGTGTTATTACAACCGCTAGTGGTTTGCAATATTTGGTGTTAAAAGAAGGAACAGGGAAACAACCAACAGCTACTTCAAGTGTAACCGTTCATTATCATGGAACAACTACTGATGGGACAGTTTTTGATAGTTCTGTTGATAGAGGTCAACCTGCCACTTTTGGTTTAAATCAAGTTATTGCTGGTTGGACAGAAGGAGTTGCGTTAATGAAAGAAGGAGCAAAATTTAGATTTTTTATTCCTCAGGAATTGGCTTATGGTGCAAATCCAAGACCAGGAGGACCAATTAAACCATATATGACTTTAATTTTTGATGTGGAATTGATATCTGTAAACGATTAAGCATATTTATATTTCATAAAAAAAACCAATGGACTCCATTGGTTTTTTTTATGAAATAAAATCTAATGTTATAAAATAGCATCCAACTTGCCCGCAAGTGTTGCTTTTGGTGAAGCACCAACTTGTTTATCAACTACTTCTCCATTTTTAATAAATAGTATGGTTGGGATATTTCTAATGCCGTATTTTGATGCAATTCCTGGATTGTTATCTACATCAACTTTACCAACAATTGCTTTACCTTCATATTCTTTAGCAATTTCTTCAACAACTGGTCCAACCATTCTGCATGGTCCACACCATACTGCCCAAAAATCTACTAATGCAGGTTTTCCTGATTTGATTACTTTTTCTTCAAAATTTGCGTCTGTTAATTCTAATGCCATGGTTTCAAGTTTTTAATTATTTTTAAAAATATAAAATTACTATTTCAAATCTTAAACCAATGTATAAAAAACGACATATTGTCATTTAACATTAATTTAATTGGTAAGTAATCTCTTTTATTTCATTGATGTTTTGTAAAAATTGATCAGAAACGCTTATTCTTTTACTCCTTGAAGATAATTTTATGATACCCTCATCATCATCTTTTACTTGTATCGAAAATTCACATTTACCTTGGTGCTGTTCAAGTAATTCGTAAATTTTTTCAATTAATTCAATAGTAACATCTTTGCTTTTTAAATTAACAGTAAGCGTTTTTACTTTTTTTTCTCGCAATTCTGACAGTAATTCTATCGCCGATATTTTAAATTCTAACTCATCTGTTTCTTTAGACCATTGTTTTTGCTTTGGCTGTACTTTTCCTGATATGAAAAGATATTGACCTTGAATGAAATAGGGTTTAAATTTTATATAATCTTCACTCCAAACAAAAAAATCATGAGAAGCATAATAATCTTCTACAGTAAGTATTCCAAAAGGTTTCCCATTTTTTGCCATTTTATCTTGCACTTTAGTGCAAATAGTTGCTAACGCTAATTCTTTGCCTTTAATACTAGCAAAATCAGAAAGCAAACTCAAATTCCCTTTACCGAAATTTTTAATCTCCAATGTAAAATCATCTAAAGGATGCCCAGAAATAAAAATACCAACTATTTCCTTTTCTTGATTTAATTTTTCTAACGTAGTCCATTCATCACATTGTGGCAGTTTTGGTTCATCAATTTCTTCTTCTTCAATGGTGTCGAAAATAGATACTTGTGAAGAATTTTTATTTTCTTGAAATTTATTCCCGTATTTGATGGCTTTTTCTAAAAAAGTGTTGCCGTCTTGTGCAACAAAATATTGAGCACGATGTGCATTGAGGAATGAATCAAAACCACCTCCTAGTGCTAAACTTTCTAATGTTTTTTTATTGGCTGCACGCAAATCTATCCTTTTAGTGACATCAAAAATTGATTTGAAAGGACCATTAATGTTACGTTCGGCAATAATTGATTCTACAGCTTTTTCGCCTACACCTTTCAATGCACCTAATCCAAACCTAATCTGTCCTTTGCTATTTACTGTAAATTTATGCACCGATTCATTGATATCAGGACCTAAAACTTGCACTCCCATTCTTTTACACTCATCCATATAAAAAGTAACCTTACTAATGTCACTCATGTTGTTGCTTAAAACAGAAGCCATATATTCTGCAGGGTAATTGGCTTTTAAATAAGCAGTTTGAAAACCTATCCAAGCGTAACAAGTAGAGTGCGATTTGTTAAAAGCATATTCAGCAAAAGCTTCCCAATCTTTCCATATTTTTTCTAATTTATCTTCAGGATGTCCTTTTTCTTTAGCTTGTTCGATAAATTTTGGTTTCATTTTATCCAGAACCGCAATTTGCTTTTTTCCCATAGCTTTTCTTAGCACATCAGCATCTCCCTTAGAAAAACCAGCTATTTTTTGAGAAATTAACATTACTTGTTCTTGATACACTGTAATTCCATACGTTTCCTTAAGGTATTCTTCCATTTCAGGCAAGTCGTACTCCACTTTTTCTTCGCCATGTTTTCTTTTGATAAATGAAGGGATATACTCCATCGGTCCAGGGCGGTAAAGTGCATTCATGGCAATTAAATCGGCAAAAACACTTGGTTTTAAATGTTTTAAATTTTTCTGCATACCGACAGATTCATATTGAAAAATACCATTCGTTTCTCCTCGTTGAAACAAAAGATAGGTATTCTCATTTTCGATGTCAAAACTTTCTGGATCGAGTTCTATCCCATGCTTATCTTTTATTATTTGAACAGCATCTTTAATAAGTGTTAAAGTTTTTAAACCTAAAAAATCCATTTTTAACAATCCAGCTTCTTCTGCGACAGAGTTGTCAAATTGGGTGCATGCCATATCAGAATCTTTTGCTAGCGCAATTGGAACATAGTTGGTAATGTCATTCGGAGAGATGATAATACCACAAGCATGGATCCCTGTATTTCGCATAGAACCTTCCACCATCAATGCGTGATTGATAGTTTTAGATTCTAAAGTGTTGCCATTTGCAATTTCTTTTAATTTTTTTGCACGTTCAAAATCTTCCGATTTAGGTAATTTTAACTTTAAATCGGATTCGCTTAAATCAAAAATTTTATTTAATTCAATGTTTGGTATTAAACCGGCTAATTTTCCTGCATCATTTAAAGGAAGTTCTAATACTCTGGCAGTATCTCGTATAGAAGACTTAGCTGCCATTGTTCCATAGGTGATTATTTGAGCTACTTGGTTGGAACCATATTTATGAATCACATAATCAATTACTTTTTGTCTTCCTTCATCATCAAAATCGATGTCAATATCAGGCATTGATATTCTATCTGGATTTAAAAAACGCTCAAAAAGTAAGTTGTATTTTAGTGGGTCAATATTTGTTATCTTAGTGCAATAAGCAACAACAGAACCTGCAGCAGAACCTCTTCCTGGTCCTACTGAAACTCCCATTTTACGTGCTTCTCTAATAAAATCTTCAACAATTAAAAAATACCCTGGATAACCAGTTTTTCTGATAACATCTAATTCAAAATCAATACGCTCTCTTATTTCATCAGTAAGCTCTCCATAACGTAATTTCGCTCCTTCATAAGTGAGATGGCGTAGATAATTATTTTCCCCAACATTTAAACTGTCATCTTCTATATCTGCATCATCTTTAAAATCTTCCGGAATATCAAATTTTGGAAGTAATACCTCTCTTTTTAACTCATAAGTTTCTATTTTATCTACAATTTCTTTGATATTAATAATTGCTTCGGGTAAATCTGCAAATAAACGTTTCATTTCATCTGCCGATTTAAAATAGAACTCATCGTTAGGAAAACCAAAACGGAATTCTCTACCTCGTTTACCTATATATTTTTTAGGTTGACTTAGCGGCTGTGCATCTCTGATACATAGCAAAACATCATGAGCTTCTGCATCAGATTTGTTAATATAATAGGTGTTGTTACTTGCTATGTATTTGATGTTATGTTTTTTGGCAAATAATAATAAAGTTTTATTAATCTCATTTTCCTCTTCAACTCCATGTCTGTTTATTTCAATATAAAAATCACTTTCAAAGTGTTCTTTCCACCAAAGAAGAGCATCTTCGGCTTGTTGTTCTCCTTCAAATAAAATTTTATTAGGAATTTCGCCCCAAATTCCTCCAGTCAGAACAATTAAATCATTTTTATACTGTAGTAAAAGCTCTCTGTCAATTCTGGGTACGTAATAAAAACCTTCTGTATTAGCGTAGGAAGCCAGTTTGATAAGGTTTTGATAACCATTTTTATTTTTTGCTAAAACTACCGTTTGAAAACCATTATCTTGGTAGGATTTGTCATTTCTATCGTGGCAGATAAAAAATTCACAGCCAACTATAGGTTTAATTCCTTTTTTTATTGCATCTCTAACGAAATGAAAGGTTGCCATCATGTTTCCATGGTCTGTTAAGGCAACTGCAGTCATTCCCATTTCTTGAGCTTTAGCCACTAAACTAGTCACTTTTGTGGTTGCTTGTAGAATGGAAAATTGTGAATGATTATGTAAATGAACAAAAGGGACATCAACAAGATTATCCGCAATAGCTGATGAAGTATTTGCAACATGTTGGATTTCATTTACTTCAATAGCGATTTCTTTTTTATCTTTAAAATTAGCTTCAGCAAGTGCAGGAGCTTCATAAATTAACGAATCAACATTGGTTACTTCTTTTAATTGAATAACCTTAAAGCTAATTAACCCAAAAAAACATCGAGCAGTAGCATCAACATCATAAGCCGCATCATGAGCATCGCCAAAACCTTTTCCAAAAAGTTTGATATGTAAATCTGTTAATGAAGGGTATTTGAATCCACCACCACGACCACCAGGTAATTCACAATAATTGACAGTTGATTTCATGGTATCAATTCTGTTTTTGGCAGTTAGATTATTTTCGATACCCAAACGATAAAATTCTGCACCAACTACATTAATATCGAACTCAATGTTATGACCAACATTATAGAGTGTGTTTTCTAAATCGGTATTAAATTCTTCCAGAATAATTTTTAAATCAAACCCATCTCTTAATGCTCGTTCGGTAGTAATTCCATGAATTTTTGAAACACCTAATGGTATTTCATATCCATCGGGTTTAACAATGTAGTTTTTTGCTGATAACAATTTGCCGAAATTATTGTGTAATTGCCATGCCAATTGTACCATTCGAGGCCAATTGTCGGAATCAGAAACAGGTGCTTTAAAATTTTTTGGTAGTCCTGTGGTTTCGGTATCAAATATTAAAAACATGAATTTTTTAGTGGTATTATTAAAGATGAAATAAGAAAGCTAAAATTAAACATATCAAATTAGAGAATGGAAATTAAAAATATTTTTAACCAACAATTTTTAAACAATCTTTTTTGATATTAATAAAGAATTAAATTCTCTTAATTGTTTCTAAATTAGTATAATTGTTGACTATTTACTTTTTGTTAATGCAAGCCATAAAAAAACCATCATTATTTCAACTTAATCTAAGCCTTTTTTTGTCGAAAGAAACAAATATTTTAGTAGCTTCGTACAAAGCTATAGTAGATTCAATGAACATGGTATTTGAATTTTTAGGCATAAATATTGTTAAACTAGAACTGATTAAAATTTAGAATGATTACAAACTTTAATGAATAAATGAAAATAGTTACATTGACCATATTAAATTTATTATTAACTATTTTATCCATAGCTCAAAACGATTTATCCAATAAAAACTTATATGGTAATACCTATGTGCCTGAAGCAGTAATTGATGAAAAATATGGCATCATTAGGTATGAAAAATTAAACATGATGTTGGGCGGCGATACGGTGCGTAATAATAAAAGCGGTTATGCTGCCAATGGTTACGAAGAAGATTATTATACCACTGGACAATTACTTCACAAAGGATTTTATTTAGAAGGGCAATTAAAGATTTATAAAAATTATTTTCCTAATGGTAATGTAGAACGAAATTTTAGATTAGTGGATCTTAAAAAAAGTAAGATGAGCATTTTTTATAAAGATGGAACCATAAAATCGGAAATTGTATATATTGGAAACCAAGCACTTCGGTGGGAGGATTATTATCCAAACGGTACTCTAGAATTTGTTGAAGAATATGACAAAGATTTTCAATATTATGTTTTTAAAGCAAATTATTACGAGAATGCCACTCCAGAATACACCTTAGAAATGACCGATAAAAAGAAAATACTTTATACCGAATCTTCTTATTATCCCAATGGCAAATTAAAAGAACAAGGTGAGGTAAAATATGATGTTTCAATGTTCGATTATAAAAGAGTTGGAACTTGGAGATTGTTTGACGAAAACGGCAATCCAAACAAAGAAGTAAAATACGCTAGCGGAAATATTGTTAGCGAAAAAAATCTATAATTCATTCTTTAGAGGAGTTCTAAAAATTAATACCGAAAAGTCGGCACAAGCTATTTCACATCCACTCTATCAAAAGAGCTTATCCCGAAACTCGGGAGGCAAGAGGTGTGTAATCAAAAACCCAATTTTTTTTTAATTAAACAACGCTAATAGTTAACTATAAATTTATATATTTACTTCTACTTAAATTTTAGTTTCAAAAATTATGATTAAAACATTATTTGAATTTTATTATTTTGCGTTGAACAATAAACCAAAAAGTGACGCTTTTACTCAGAAAGAAAATGGCAAATGGATTTCTCTTTCTTCTGAAGAATTTGTTAAAAAGGCAAAACAATTGAGCACCGGATTGCTAAATCTTGGCATAAAAAAAGGAGATAGAGCAGCTATTATTTCTAATAATAGAACCGAATGGCATTTAACAGATTTAGCCGTTCAACAATTGGGAATTATTAATGTTCCCATTTATCCCAACATTACCGAAGCAGATTATGAATACATCTTAAATGATTGCGGAGCAAAAATTGTTTTTATTTCTGATGCAACCATTTTAACAAAAATTTTAAACATAAAAAATAAAGTTCCTTCACTAGCATACGTTTATACGTTTAATCAAGTTGATGGCACCAAGAATTATACAGAATTATTAGTCTCCGAAATTAATGAAACAACCATAGAGGTAGCAAAAAAAGAGATAAAAGAAGATGATTTAGCTACTTTAATTTATACTTCTGGAACAACAGGAAATCCAAAAGGAGTAATGCTTTCGCATAAAAACTTAGTAAGTAATGTATTGGCATCAGAAGACCGTTTGCCAATGGGCGAAAATCAACGCTGTTTAAGTTTTTTACCACTTTGCCATGTGTTTGAACGAATGTTGGACTATCTCTACATTTATAAAAGTGTTTCTATTTATTATGCCGAATCTATCGAAACCATCGCAGACAATTTAAAAGAAGTGAAACCTCATTTATTTGCTACCGTTCCGCGTTTATTAGAAAAAGTATATGATAAAATTGTAGCCAAAGGAACTGCACTAACTGGCATAAAAAAAGGATTATTCTTTTGGGCGTTGGAATTAGGATTAAAATATGATCCTTTAATAGATGGAGGTGCTTGGTATAATTTTAAACTAAAAATTGCAAACAAACTAATCTTTAACAAATGGAGAGAAGCTTTAGGAAATAATGTGTTGGCTATTGTTTCGGGAGGTGCTGCGTTGCAACCTCGTTTAGCAAGAGTTTTTACTGCTGCTCAAATTCCAGTTTTAGAAGGTTATGGGTTAACAGAAACCTCTCCAGTTATTGGAGTAAATTGCTTGTTGCCCGATGGTACAATGATTGGAACAGTTGGTAAACCTTTAAGCAACCTAGATTTGAAAATTGCTGAAGATGGCGAAATTATTGTTAAAGGACCAAGCATTATGTTGGGTTATTACAATAAACCAGAACTAACCAAAGAAGTAATAGATGAACAAGGTTATTTTCATACAGGAGATATCGGAACTTTGGTAGATGGAAAATTTTTGAAAATTACCGACCGAAAAAAAGAAATGTTTAAAACTTCTGGAGGTAAATACATTGCCCCACAAGTAATGGAAAATAAATTTAAAGAATCTCTTTTTATCGAGCAAGTAATGGTGATAGGCGAAGGAGAAAAAATGCCAGCAGCCTTTATACAACCCGATTTTGCCCATTTAAAAGAATGGTGCAAGCGACATGCTATTACTTATATTGCTAATGAAGAAATAATAAAAAACGAACAAGTAGTAGCACGTTTTAAAAAAGAAATGGAATTTTTAAATAAAGATTTTGCCAACTACGAGCAAGTAAAAATGTTCGAATTGGTTGCACAACCTTGGACCATTGATTCGGGAGAGTTAACACCAACCTTAAAACTAAAACGGAAAAACATATTGGCTAAATATCAGGACTTGTATAAAAAGATTTATGGAAGATAATTTACGAATTAATAACCGTTCCTTAAATTAAGTTTTCAATTGACCTAGAAATTAGTAATTTTATTAATTAAATTTAAGAAAATGAAAATAATTTGGGGTGTTGTTTTTTTGATATTCAGTTTAAGTCTTTCTGCTCAAACTTTTACTACTAAAGAATTTAATAGTTTAGTTGAATCCGAATCAAAAAGTTTTCATCAAGGAAAAACCAACAAAGGAGTACTGCTAGCAAATAATTACGATTTAAAATACCATCGATTAGAGTGGCAAATAGACCCAACAGTTTATTACATTTCGGGAGCTGTAACTTCTTATTTTGAACCATTAGTTTCTGGTTTTAACGAAATGTATTTCGATTTTTCTAATGCATTAACAATAGATTCTATTGTTTACAACGGCACCAATTTAAGTTTTTCGCAATCGGTTGCAGATGTATTACAAATTTTTTTACCAAGTGTTCTTCCACAAAATGTACTAGATTCCATCACTATTTTTTACCAAGGAGTACCTCTATCAACAAGTGGTTTTGGTTCTTTTATTCAATCATCACATAACAACGATTCTATTATTTGGACACTTTCCGAACCTTATGGGGCATTAGAGTGGTGGCCCTGCAAACAAAATTTAAATGATAAAATTGATTCAATAGATATTATTGTAACCACTCCTTTAATTAACAAAGTCGGTAGCCAAGGATTATTAGTAAGTGAAACTTCCGCTGGACCCAATAAAATTTACCATTGGAAACACTGCTATCCGATTGCTGCTTATTTAATTTCAGTTTCTATTACCAACTATGCTGCCTATACCGATGTGGCTCCATTATCTGCTGGTAACTTAAACATTCTTAATTATGTTTTTCCTGAAGATTCTGCAACTATGGTTTACCAATCACCAGCCGTTATTCCTGTAATTCAACTGTATGATACCCTTTTTGGAGAATATCCATTTATGAACGAAAAATATGGTCATGCTCAATTTGGTTGGGGTGGAGGAATGGAGCATCAAACCATGAGCTCAATGTATAATTTTAGTTTTAGTTTAATGGCTCACGAATTAGCTCACCAATGGTTTGGCGATAAAGTTACCTGCGGAAGTTGGGAAGAAATTTGGTTAAATGAAGGGTTTGCTACTTATTTAACAGGATTATCGCATAAATACATCGCACCAACTTGGTGGTATATATGGAGAGAAGGCACTATTAATGATGTTATTTCACAACCCGATGGTTCAGTTTTTTGTACAGATACCACAAATGTTGGTCGAATTTTTGATGGACGTTTATCGTATAGCAAAGGAGCTTATTTATTAAGAATGTTAGAGTGGAAAATTGGCGAACAAAATTTCTTTCAAGGAGTAAGAAATTACTTAACTGATGTCAATTTATCTTATGCTTATGCAATGACAGCTCATTTTAAAACACATTTGGAAACGATTAGTGGATTAAATTTAACCGAGTTTTTTAATGATTGGTATTATGGAGAAGGACATCCTTCTTATCAAGTTACTTGGGGTCAATTAGGAAACAATGTTACTTTTACCGTTAATCAAACACAATCACATCCTTCGGTTTCTTTTTATGAAATGCCTATACCAATTTATGTAAAAGGACAAGGATTTGATACCACATTTGTTTTTGACCATCAGTTTTCTGGTCAGGTATTTAATGCTTCGGTTCCTTTTACAATCGATTCTGTTTTTTTTGATCCCGAATTATGGATACTTTCTTCCAATCCAACGGTATCATCAATCAATGAGGAACCAACGATAACAGGTAATGTAAGTGTTTATCCAAATCCTGCTGGAAATGTTTTTTACATCCAGATTAATAACAACAAACAAATAAAAAGTATTCAAATTTTTAATGCCTTAGGACAACTGATTGAACCACCAATTATTAAAAAATCTACTAATTTATTTCAAATTAATACGCAGCAATTAGCTAAAGGAAATTATATTGTTGAAATCAGATTTAATGACGAATTAATTAGGCAGCAATTGAATAAAATTTGATTTCCTTTTTACCTATATTTGCATTCTTAAAAATAAAAATAATGTTTAAAATTATAATTGCTGTTTTTGTAATTTCATTAATGAGTTCATGTGGCTCAGGTAATGGTTCTGACAACATCACAACTGATTTAATTGATAACCCAAATTCGGCAGTTAATAAAAAGGATAGCACAGATATGTTACCTTACTTTGAATTTGAAGAAGAGGTAAAAAGTTTTGGAAAAATAACTCAAGGAGAAGTTGTTTCAATTTTGTTTAGATTTAAGAATGTTGGACAGTCAGATTTAATTATTTCATCAGCACAAGGAAGTTGTGGTTGTACTGTTCCAAAATGGCCAAAAGAACCAATAGCACCTGGAAAAGAAGAAGTTGTAGAAGTTACATTTAATTCTGAAGGAAAATCTGGCATACAAAATAAAACAGTTACTTTGGTTTCAAACTCAATCCCTAACACAAAAGTTATTGCATTAAAAGGAGAGGTGTTAGTTCCAAAAACAAGTAAATAAATTTAAAAAATTAAAATATGAAAGGATTAGGAATTTTATTAATGTCTCAACCTGAAGGTAAAGAAGGTGGAGGAGGAGGAATGCAAACAATTATTATGTTTGGAGCTATTTTTATTGTGTTTTATTTTTTTATGATAAGACCACAAATGAAAAAACAAAAAGAACTAAAAAAGTTTAAAGAAAGTCTTCAAAATGGAACTAAAATAATTACTATTGGCGGTATTCATGGTAAAATACTAGAAGTAAGAGATGAAGTAGTGATTATTGAGACTGAAGGTGGAAATAGATTAAAAATGGAAAAATCAGCTATTGCTAAAGAATTTTCAGCAGAAGAGATGGAGAAAAAATAAACTTAGCATTTTGACTAAGAATTTAAATATATTTAATAGCATATTTCATAAAGCTTCCGATAACAGGAAGCTTTATGTGTTTTTATTCTGTTTATCTTTATCTACTTTTTTTTGGTTCCTAAATGCGTTAGGTAAAAAATTCACAACCGATGTAGTGTACCAGGTAAGTTATAATCACTTTCCTTCAAACAAAGTAGTATTAAACGAATTACCAAAATATTTTAAAATAAAAATTAAAGGCTTAGGTTTTGATTTAATGACTTATAAATTAAGAATCAGAAAGCCTTCTTTTAATATTAATCTTTCTAAAATTGACGGAATTCATCAACCAATTGATAGCATACAACAAAATACTTTGGCGTCATCTTCATTTGCTTCTTACATCTCTAGTCAATTAGGAGATAATATTGAAATTAAAGAAATTTATCCCGATTCTATTCATTTTTTATTAGACATTAAGAAAGAAAAATTGGTGAAAATTATACCAATTACTAAAATTAATTTTGAAAAGCAATATCAACTTTTTGGAAAAATTCAAGTTAAACCATTAACAACTACTGTTCGTGGCCCATCTTCTATTATTGACACATTAGAGCAAGTTTACACCGACAGAACTTTTTTTCAAAATTTATCAAAGACAGTTATTAAATCTGTAAGTTTTAACAAGAGGTATGCACAGATTCAACTAGAATTTAATCCGAGTAAAGTTATTTTATATGTGCCAGTGGAAAAATATACAGAAACATCAATAATGGTAAATATAGCTTACATTAATGTTCCAGATTCAATTACGATGAAAGCAATTCCAAATGAAATTGAATTAAAATTTTTGATTCCATTAAGTAAAATGGAAAGTTTAACAAGCACTAAATTTAGAGCAGAAATAGATTATAAAAAAATTAACGAAGATTTTAATCGTAAGCTTAAGGTTGAAATAAATGAATATCCAAGCTTTATAAAATCGCTTACTTTAAACCCAGTAAAAGTTGAGTACATTCTTAGAAAACAAAATTAATAAGCCTTTGTTAGTTGGAATAACTGGAGGTATTGGAAGTGGTAAATCTACTATATCCAAAATATTTGAGTCTTTAGGAGTTCCTGTTTTTAATTCTGATGCAGCAGCAAAAAATATTATTAATACCGATAAAGAAATTATTCAGCAAATCATTCATCAATTTGGAAATGTTTATCATCTTGGAAAATTAGATACAGAAAAAATGGCTCAATTGGTGTTTAACGATAAAAATGCTCTTGAAAAGTTGAATCAAATTATACATCCAAAAGTAAGAGAGGAATTTAAATTGTGGGTAAAAAAAAATTGCACTTTTCCAATATTAATTCAAGAAGCAGCAATATTAATTGAAAGTGGAGCTTATAAAAATTTGAATAAAATTATTTTAGTAGTTGCTCCTTTAGAAGAAAGAATAAAAAGGGTTATGAAGAGAGATGGTGTAACAGAAAAAATGGTGAGAGAAAGAATTCAAACACAGTTTACAGATCAGGAAAAAATGGAATACGCAAATTATTGCGTTACCAATGATGGCAAACAATTAATAATACCACAAGTGATTGAAGTATTAAAAAAAATAAAGAAGCCTTAATTAAAATAATTAAGGCTTCTTTTATTTATTTCTTTTTTGCAACAGCTTTTTTAGCAGCTGGTTTTTTAGCAGCAACTTTTTTTGCTGCTGGTTTTTTTGCAACAGCTTTTTTTGCTACCGGTTTTTTAGCAACAGCTTTTTTTGCTACTGGTTTTTTAGCAGCAGCTTTTTTTGCTACTGGTTTTTTAGCAACAACTTTTTTTGCTACTGTTTTTTTAACTGCAGCTTTTTTTGCTACTGGAGCTTTAGATGAAGCAGTAGAAGTTTTCTTTTTTCTAGATACTCCAAAAGATCCTGCAGCAATTTTTCCTTTTTTGGTTTTTTTATCGCCTTTTCCCATAATAATTTTAGTATTTATTTTATTTATTAAGTTGATAGTATGACAAATATATAAAAAATGTATTACCACAAATAAATTTTTTCAATACGTTATGCACAATGAAATGTTGATATAGAAAAACATTTTAAAAAAGGATTTAATTCTTAATTTCGCAATGCAAGTGAACAAGTGCAGTTGTTATTAGAAAGAAAAATAATAAAAAAAAGATGATGAGTAACGAGAGTGCAACAAAAAAATCAGAAACAAAACTAACAAAAGAAAATTTTAAAAAAACTATTTTGGAAGATTACCGTTTGGTTTTCATGAGTCGTGAAACTTCTTATTTAGGTAGAAAAGAAGTATTAACAGGAAAAGCAAAATTTGGAATTTTTGGTGATGGAAAAGAATTACCTCAAATAGCTTTGGCAAAACAATTTCAGAATGGCGATTTTAGATCTGGGTATTATCGAGACCAAACTTTAATGATGGCAATCGGACAATTAACAATTCAAGAATTTTTTGCACAATTATATGCTCATACCGATTTAAAAGCAGATCCTTCTTCTGGTGGTCGTTCAATGACTGGGCATTTTGGAACACGAAGTTTAAATGAGGATGGAACTTGGAAAGATTTAATGAAGATGAAAAATTCTTCATCAGATATTTCTCCAACTGCTGGACAAATGTCTCGTTTAGTTGGTTTGGGTTTAGCATCTAAAGTTTATCGGAATGATAAAAATTTAGCTTCGTTCACTAAATTTTCTGATAAAGGAAATGAAGTTGCTTTTGGAACTATTGGTGATGCAAGCACATCCGAAGGACCTTTTTGGGAATCGATTAATGCAATTGGTGTTATGCAAGTTCCAGTTGTCATGTCTATTTGGGACGATGGTTATGGAATTTCTGTTCCTAACAAATACCAAACTACCAAAGAAAATATTTCAGAAATTTTAAAAGGATTTCAACGTGACAAAGATAAAAATAATGGATACGAAATATTTAAAGTAAAAGCTTGGGATTATCCTTCTTTAATTGATACGTATGAAAAAGCAACTAAAATTGCACGAGAAGAACATTGCCCTGTAATTGTTCATGTTATTGAGGTAACTCAACCACAAGGACATTCAACTTCTGGTTCTCACGAGCGTTATAAATCTAAAGAAAGATTAGCTTGGGAAACTGAATATTGCTGTGTAAAAAAGTTTAAAGAATGGATTGAATCTAATAATATAGCAACTAAGGAAGAATTAGATGCTCTTGAAAAAGAAGGAAAGAAAGAAGTGAATGCGATAAAAAAAATAGCTTGGGAGGATTATCTTCAGCCAATTTTATTGGAACAAAATGAAGTAGTGATTCTCATCGAGAAAATTGTTGCTAAAAGTTCGAATGCATCTTTTATTTCTCCATTATTAATTTCATTAAAGGGAAATACAACACCTAACAGAAAAGATATTGTTTCTGTTGCAAAAAAAATTATGCGAATAGTTCGCTCAGAAAATATTCCAGAAAAAAAACAATTGACTGATTGGTTGATTGTTTCTGAAAAAGCGAACTATGAAAGATATAGTTCTACATTATATTCAGAATTTATAACATCTCCGATGCATGTGGCGGCTGTTTCTCCAAAATTAACTGACCAACTAGAAGATGGCAGAGTAGTTATTAGAAATAATTTTGATAAATTATTAGAAAAATATCCCGAACTATTAATTTTTGGCGAGGACTCTGGAAAAATTGGTGGAGTAAATCAAGGGTTAGAAGGGTTACAAGATAAATACGGAGAACACCGAGTTTTTGATACAGGAATTAGGGAAAATACCATTATTGGTCAAGGAATAGGAATGGCACTGAGAGGACTTCGTCCAATTGCTGAAATACAATATTTAGATTACATCATGTATTGTATTCAAATTATGAGTGATGATTTAGCGAGTTTACAATACAGAACCAAAGGTGGACAAAAAGCACCATTAATTATTCGTACGCGTGGTCATCGACTGGAAGGAATTTGGCATTCGGGTTCACCAATGGGATTGATAATTAATGCGGTGAGAGGAATGCACGTTTGTGTACCAAGAAATTTAACCGATGCAGCCGGATTTTACAATACTTTATTACAAGGTGATGACCCAGCCATTGTTATTGAACCTTTAAACGGATATCGTACGAAAGAAAAAATGCCAAGTAATTTAGGTGAATTTACCATGCCACTTGGTATTCCTGAAGTGCTAACCGAAGGAAATGACATCACTATCGTTTCTTATGGTTCTACTTGTAACATCGTTTTACAAGTTGTTGCTCAATTACAAGAAGTAGGAATTTCTGCAGAATTAATAGATGTAAAAACCTTATTACCTTTTGATATCAACCATCGAATTGTGGAATCATTAACTAAAACAAATCGTTTGTTAATTGTTGATGAAGATGTTCCAGGTGGAGCATCAGCATTTATTTTAGACCAAATTTTAGTAGAGCAAAAAGGTTATTTCCAGTTGGATGCTGAACCAGTTACCTTAACATCAAAAGCACATCGACCTGCTTATGGAACGGATGGTGATTATTTTTCATCACCCAATGCTGAAGAAATTTTTGATGCAGCTTATGCAATGATGAATGAGGCAGATGAAAAAAAATATCCAAAAATTTATTGATTGATATTAGTCTTAACTATTTAAGAAGAGCGAGGCAATAATTTTCCAATAAATACGTACTTTAGCTTATTATTGCACCAAATAGTAATGAGGAAATTAATTTTCATTTTTTTAGTATTGAATGCTGTTATTGGATTTGCTCAAATTGGAGGAACCAATACCTATGAGTTTTTAAATGTTCCTGTTTCTGCTCGGGTGGGAGGTTTGGGAGGAAGTGTAATCGCTGTTTACGATAATGACCCTACACTTTCATTCTCTAATCCATCGCTACTAAATTCGGAGATGTCGGGTATGCTAACTTTATCTTATCTCAATTATTTTATAGATATCAATCAAGGATATGTTTCTTATGTAAATGATTTTAAAAAAGCAGGAACATTTTCTGCAGGTATTCGATACGTCGATTATGGTCAGTTTTTAGAAACAGATGAAGGAGGAAATGAATTAGGAACTAATTTTACTGCTGCCGAATATGCATTTGTAATAGGGTGGGGAAAAAGTATCGATTCTTCTTTCTCCGTTGGAGCGAACTTAAAACCTATTTATTCCAATATGTATTTGTACAATTCTTTTGGTTTAGCATTCGACCTTTCTGGAACGTATCATAATCATGTAAAAGGTTTTACTGCGGCTGTGGTGATAAAAAATATGGGCACTCAGTTTAAAACTTATGTAGAAGGTGGAGAAAAAGAACCACTTCCTTTCGAAGTACAAGCAGGAATTTCTAAAAAGTTGAAACATGTTCCTTTTCGACTTTCGATAGATATTAACCATTTAGAAAATTGGAATTTATCATACAACGATTCATTAGCTGCAACAAATAGCAATAACAAACTAACCGATGAAGAAAAAGCGGAAAGAAACAAAACAAGTTTGCTTACGGAAACATTTAGACATATAGTGTTTGGTGGAGAATTTGTTCCATCCAAAAGTTTTATGTTAAGAGTTGGATTTAATGTGAAAAGACGATCTGAATTAGCATTGGATAACAAACCTGGATTGGTTGGTTTTAGTTGGGGAGTTGGATTTAGAATTAAAAAATTCCACATCAGTTATGGCAGTGCAAGGTATCATTTAGCAGGTTCTTCCAATCATTTTACGTTAACCACTAATTTATCAGAATACTATCGAAAAGATTTACCTCCTATCCAACCTAAAGTGAAGAAAGAAAAAATATCCGCACGTGCTGGTACGGATGGGAAAAAACCGAAAAAAGAAAAAATTAAGAATGACTAAAATTATTATTGCCATTGACGGTTATTCTTCTTGTGGAAAAAGCACATTAGCGAAACAATTAGCAAAAAAATTAAACTACATTTATATTGATACAGGAGCCATGTACCGTGCTATTGCACTTTATGCACTCAGAAATAATATATTAACTGAAGATAAATTTGATGTTGAACAATTAATAAAATCTTTACCTAAAATTAAAGTTTCATTTTCTTACAATTCAATTACTAATCAATCGGAAACTTTTTTAGGTGATGAGAACATTGAACAAGAAATAAGAGGAATTGAAGTTTCTAACCAAGTAAGTAAAATTGCTAAAATAAAAGAAGTAAGAACTAAACTAGTAGAAATACAACGTGAAATTGGTAAGCACAAAGGTTTAGTGATGGATGGTAGAGATATAGGAACTGTTGTATTTCCAAATGCAGAACTAAAAATATTTATGACTGCTGATTATAAAATTAGAGCAAAAAGAAGGTTTGATGAATTAGTTTCGAAAGGAGATGTGTCAACTTCTTTTGAGGATGTACTCCAAAATATTAATTCGAGAGATAATGACGATACGAGTAGAACAGAAAATCCACTCATCAAGGCAAAAGATGCAATTGAAATTGACAATTCAGCCATATCTCAAGTGGAGCAACTTAAAATTGCATTAGACCTAGCTAAAAGCAAAATAGCCAGTAAATAATCTTTATTTTATTAATGTGTTGGTTTAAAAAACTATTATTATGACTGATATCATAGAGTTTTTTACTTAAAAATAGTACTTTTATAGCAAAATCAAAGATAGGGACTGAGAATGAATACAATAAGTAAGACTAAGATTCAAATTGAAAAAGTTCAAAACTCGAAATTACCATTAGTAGATTTTGGTAACATTCAATTTGGTAAAATATTTTCTGATCATATGTTTATGGCAGATTATAAAAATGGAGAATGGCAAGATTTAAAAATACTACCTTTTGCTCCAATTGAATTAAGCCCATCTTGTGCAGCTCTTCATTATGGACAGGCTGTTTTTGAAGGTATGAAAGCCTATAAAAATAGTAAAAACGAAATTATGTTATTTCGACCTTTTGACAATGCTAAACGAATTAATACTTCTGCAAAAAGACTTTGCATGCCTGAAATACCAGAAGAACTATTTATTGATGCCATCAAACAATTAGTTGAAATTGATGCTGATTGGGTTCCTGCTATAGAAGGACACTCATTATACATTCGACCATTTCTATTTGCAAGTGAAGAATTATTAGGAGTAAGACCATCAGAAGAATATAAATTTATGATTATTACTTGTCCTGTTGGTTCATACTATAATGAAGAGGTACACGTAAAAATTGAAACAGAATTTTCAAGAGCCAGTGAAGGCGGTGTTGGATTTGCAAAAGCTGCTGGTAACTACGCTACAGCGTTATACCCTGCTAAATTAGGTCAAGATAAAGGATACAAACAACTAGTTTGGACAGACGCTAAAGAACATAAATACATCGAAGAATCTGGAACAATGAATGTGATGTTTCAAATAGGGGATACTTTAGTTACACCTAGTATTGAATTAAAAACTATTTTAGCTGGTATTACAAGAGATAGCGTGTTAACATTAGCAAGAGAGTTAGGGATTAAAGTAGAAGAAAGAAGAATATCTGTTGTTGAAGTAATTGAAGCTGCAAAAAACGGACAGTTAAAAGATGCTTTTGGAACAGGAACTGCTGCAACATTGGCTCAAATTTCATCCATAACTTATAATAATGAAAGATATGTATTACCTGCTTTAGAAAATAGAACGCTTTCTAACGAAATTGGTAAATTAATTCAAGACATTAAAAGAGGTAGAGTTGCAGATACTCATGATTGGGTATATCGATTATAATTCAACACCAGTCAATAAAAAAAAGCATCCCAAATTAACTTCGGGATGCTTTTTTGTTATGTTTTGTAGCATCAATGACAAACTTTCTTTAATGTAGTTTTTATTGATAATTCCACATTAGTCCAAGTTTTAGAAACCCCATCTGTTCCTTTATGCAAATCTTTACAAATATTATTTAAAGAAGCAATAGCATTCTCAGCACTAAAATTGGTTAAATCAATTTCTCCAACTAATTGAATAGTTGCGTCTTCTACTGTATAATTTAATATAACTTCTTTCTCTACATTGTTTATCGTTAAATAAAAGACACAAGTTCCACTGGTATTATCACCTGTGGCACTTTTTACTTGTCCAAAAATAATATCTGTTGCTTCCATTGCACCAAAAAATGATTGCACAATTTTAGTATCTCTTTCTTCATTAGTAGTGTTGATACTAGAAGTAGGAATGTTAAATTTAATGGCTGTTAATACATCGGTAATTTTTGTAGATTTCTCGCCAGCAGTAACATTTACTTGGTTAAATTGCCCAGCAACAGCCACCTTATCACTTGTTTTAAAAGCTGTCCATCTTACTTGAGCACCAGCAGTGGCATCGTAAGAATAAAAACAAGTTTGTTCTGCTGTTGTATTTTCTTTTTCAGAAGATTGGTCTCCATCACAAGAACTAATGGTAAACATTGAAATTATTGCAATTGGTAATACTATTTTTTTCATCATCATTTTGTTTTAAATTGTTAGTAAATAATAACAACCTCA
Organism: uncultured Vicingus sp.; assembly: GCA_964360245.1. Lineage (GTDB taxonomy): Bacteria > Bacteroidota > Bacteroidia > Flavobacteriales_E > Vicingaceae. The sequence continues at coordinate 239 of CAYHWX010000062.1, read as the reverse complement.
AATTTAATTAAGGCTGTTTTTAGTAATTAAATATTTTTATTAATTCTTATCCTAAGAAAGGATATCTATAATCAGTAGCTGGAACAAAAGTTTCCTTAATTGTCCGAGCACTTGTCCATCGTATTAAGTTTAAAAAAGAACCAGCTTTGTCATTGGTGCCTGAACCACGAGCACCACCAAAAGGTTGCTGTCCTACAACAGCTCCTGTTGGTTTGTCGTTGATGTAAAAATTACCTGCA
>CAYHWX010000061.1:0-23698 GCA_964360245.1 uncultured Vicingus sp. | reverse complement strand
TCCAAGGCTCAAAACTATTGCCATTATCAATGGAACGAATAAAATAAGCCCTGTTTGGTGCTGGAATCCATGGGGCAGGTTTCGTAGTAATATAAATATTTCCATCGTTAGCTCCACCACTTCTATCAATTACCATCCAAGGTCTATCCATGGGAACTTTGCTCCCATCTGCATTTGCATTAATAACTTCAACAGGAGATCCCCAATTTAATCCACCATCAATTGATTTTACAACATAAACAGCTCCATCTGTTGGTGAAGGATTATAATCAATAAAACATAAAAACAAATTTCCATTATTATCAAACGCCATCGAAGGGTCTGCGGATTGAAATGTACTATTTGTATGAGGAATAGAATTTATTATGCCCCAAGTTTGTCCAGCATTAAAACTTACTCGTGTTTTAATAACGAGGATGTTGTTCAACTTCCAACCCATCCACGCTACAACAAGATGTTGAGAGTTATTTGGGTTGATGGCTAAAAAAGGTTCTCCATCAAAAACAAAACTATTGGATAAGTTTTTATTTTGTGCGTTACTCCCTATCGAAAAAATAAAAAGTAGTATGAATAAAGTACTTCTCATCATTGTTTAATAATTTTATAAGTGCTTGTTCCTTGGTTATTCGAAAATTTTAAGAGATAAATTCCACTGTTATAATTACTCAGGTTTATCTTGTTCATTTTCTGACTCAATTTTTCTTGATAAATGTGTTTACCTAATAAGTCGAAAACCGCTAGTGACGCATTTTGAAGACTATTATTACCAATATTTATAGTGGTTTTGTTTTTTGTGGGATTTGGGTAAATTGATAAGTTCTCCAATTTATTTTCCAACACATTAACAGATTCTGCACCTTCATACACCCAAATGTTATCGAGGTATAAGTTATTTCCACTTTTATTGACGGTAGTAAACTTTAAGAGAACGTCACTACCTGCATAAGCAGTAATATCAACATAATCCTTTCTCCAATGATGAGGATATAAGGGGATAAATTGGGCAGATAAAGTATCATGAGTTTGAAGGTCCAGACCAAATTTTTTGTAGATTTCAGTATAAGAATTACCACAATCTGTTGAGATATAAATTTTTAAAGTATCTGCAATTACGATATGGATGAGTTGGTAAGCCAAATCGAACCGTAAGAAAATAGAATCTTGTACTGGTAAAGTAATGTTAGCAGATATTAACTCATCTATTTGTTTAGAACCACCATAGTTATATAATTGCATAGTAGCAGAGATGGTGCTATTGTTTAATCCCCAAGTTGCAGTTGTATCCCAAGTGGTCATTCCATCAGGATTTTTCACTAGCCACTCTGAACTATCTAATCTCATGTTCTCAAAATCTTCTTGATAAGGAAGCGTTCCAATAATAGTTCTAATATTAAAACGCTGCACTCTTTGGTTGTTGATGTAATCACTTTCAATAAAATTAGTATCAATGTCTGCTTTTACTTTCAATTCATAATCGCCATAGCCTAAAGCAGTAAATGAAGGAAGATTAAAAGAAACAGTATCTCCAGAAAATAAAGTTCCTATCCAATTAAAAACATAGGTGGGCTCATCATTCAATTGGTAAGTAACTAGTGCATTGGTAATGGCACTATCACCTCTGTTTTTTAATACCACTTTTGGCGAAACAAGTTGATCACACTTTAACTCACTAATTGGATTTAGTATTTCACTAACAGTAATATCGTAACTATTTAAGCTTGGAGGGGTAGGGGTATAAGTTAGCGAAAGTTCATTAAAAGCAGCCAACACATCTATCATTCCTTTTCCATACGTGTTGTCTTCTCCAACAACACCCAAATCAATTGCAGAATTGTAAAGAGCCAACATAATTTCTTCTCCACTAACAGTTGGAAAAGCTTCTTTTAATAAAAGAACTGCACCAGTAACGTGTGGTCCAGCCATTGAAGTTCCATTATAAGAAGCGTAATTATTAAAATCTACACTCGACCTTACATTTAATCCAGGAGCAACAACTTCTGGTTTAATTTGTAACGAACCCAAAAGAGGACAAGCAGTTGGACCATGACTTGAAAAGCTAGTAATAGGAAACGCAGGGTTAGCACCGTTTACAGCACCAATGGTAAAAGTGTTCACTAAACCAGTACTCACATATTGTGGTTTTCCAATGGTGGTATCAGCAGGACCATCATTACCAGCAGAAAAAACATTTGCAATTCCAGCTGCTTCAACAGCATCAAACATTTGTGTAACATAACCAGCACAAATAGAGGTGTCATGACTTTCTCCACTAATTCCCCACGAATTGTTGATGGCATCAGGAATATCATTGGTGGTTGCAGTATCTCCATCAGGATTTAAGGCAAACTCAAAAACATCAATGTAGTCGGGTAGGGGTTTTATTGCTGAAACGGTAGTAACAATAGGGTCAGATACCATAAAATAAGGATTAAAAGCAACACCAATAGTATCATTGGTAGCTGGGTCTAACCCTAAAACTGTTCCTGCGGTATGTGTACCATGTGTTCCCGTTTTATCAACTGGAGTTGGAGAATCAATGCCATACCAAGCTTGGTTAATAGGTTCATAATTTCCCAACCAACCATCAGCAAGAGCAGGATGTTGAGGCCAAACACCAGTATCAATACTATAATATTTTCTTGCTTTCCCTGTATAGCCCATTGCCCACAAAGCCGGAGCATTTATTGCTGCTAATCCAGGTTCAATACCTCCAATAGATTTATTAGTAATTATTTCTCCTTTAATTATTTCTATAGGTTTTCCTTTAAAGTTATCAAATTCTTCGATGTAATCAATTTCAGGTCGATTGCTTAAAATATCAATCAACTCTTTTGTCGCTTCAACAGTCATCATATTAATAATCCAAAATCGTTTAAACGATTTTACTTGACTAGAATGGTCGTTTAATAATTTGATGATAGGCTCTTGTTCGTTATTTGCTAATTGCATCGATTTTCGAATCACAATTTTTGCACGTTCTTTTACTGTAACATTTTGTTCTTTAAACTCAGCGTTTAGTAAACCATTGTGCACTTGGTTGGTAAACACAATATTTACTTTAATAAAATCGGAAGGTTTAGCTTGAGCTAACTTAGCACTAAGGTTTGGAGTAACAATGGCTGTCTGGCTAAATATATTTGCAGAATAGGCTGCTAAAAAAAAATACAATAAAGTTTTTTTCATAAGAATGAGTTTAGGTATCAAATTTAAAAAAATAATGTGAGAATAAAAGACTACTTTACTTATTGATTATCAACATTGTAATGTAAACCAATGTTCTTTTTTTGCTCAAGGGCTGCTTTCGTTACCAAATAAGCAACGCTTCTTAAATTTCTTAACTCGCAAATACTTACTGTTAGTTTAGAATGATTATACAATTCTTCAGATTCTTTATAAATCAACTTTAAACGAGCTAATGCTCTTGCCAAACGTTGATTAGACCTTACTATTCCAACATAATCACTTAAAACATCTTTAATTTCATTTTTTGTTTGTTGTACGAGTATTGCTTCATTTGGAATGGTAGTTCCTTCATCATCCCAATCAGGAACATTCAGTTGAAAAGAAATGTTTTTTATAGCTTTAGTACTTGCCAGATAGGCTCGATGACTATAAACCAACGCTTCTATTAATGAGTTGGATGCTAAACGATTGGCTCCATGTAATCCAGTACAACTGCATTCACCACTAGCGTACAGCTGCTTAATGCTTGTTTGTGCATTTTTATTGACGGCAATACCACCACATAAATAATGAGCGGTTGTTACTACAGGTATAAAATCTTTGGTGATGTCTAATCCAATAGAAAGGCATTTTTTAAAAATATTAGGGAAATGATTTTTTAATTTGACCTCATCAATAACTGTGGCGTCTAAAAACAAGTATTTTTTTCCAGATTTTTTTAATTCTTTATCGATGGCTCTTGCTACAATATCTCTTGGAGCTAAATCTTTGCGTTCATCATAATTTTCCATAAAAGCTATTCCTTCATGGTCCCTTAAAATTGCACCAGCACCTCTTACTGCTTCAGAAATTAAAAAAGAAGGATTATCATTTGGATTGTATAAAGCTGTTGGATGAAACTGTACAAACTCCATGTTTTTGATGATAGCTTTTGCCCGGTAAGCCATTGCAATTCCATCGCCTGTGGTAACAGTTGGGTTGGTGGTATTTCGATATGCTTGTCCGATTCCTCCTGTTGCAATAAAAGTTATTTTAGATAATACAGTCGAAATTTTGTTGGTTTTCCGATCCAACACATAAGCACCAAAACATTGTTTGTTTGGTGTTGCTCTTGTTACCTTTTTGCCAAGGTGATGTTGTGTGATGATATCAATTGCAAAATGATGATTTAAGACGGTGATGAAAGGATGTTTTTCAGTTTTTTCAATCAACGCACGTTCAATTTCGTTGCCTGTTACATCTTTATAATGTAAAATTCGGTGAGCAGAATGACCGCCTTCTTTGGCTAAATCATAATCACCTTTTTCATTTTTATCAAAGTTGGTTCCCCATTCAATTAATTCCTGAATTCTTTCTGGAGCTTCTTCAACGACCATTTTCACTACTTTTTTATCACAGTAACCGTCTCCTGCAATTAAGGTATCTTGGATGTGGTCTTTAAAAGAATCTGTGGGTCGAGTTACAGAAGCAATACCACCTTGAGCGTATTTAGTACTACCATCTTCTTCGTTTTCTTTGGTGATAATAGTAATACTGATTTTTTCATTTTTTTTTCGAAAATGTTCTGCTACTTTATAGGCGTAACTTAGTCCTGCTATTCCAGAGCCGATGACTAGGAAGTCGGTTTTTAGAGATGAGTTTGTTTTGTTCAAGAGTTAGAGTTTATAAGTTTAGGGTTTACATTTTCAAATTTTCAAATCGCTTAATTTTCAAATTATTTACTCATTTTCAACATCCGATTAACAGATTTTAATGCTTTTAGTCGAATATCTTCTGGTACAAAAATTTCAGGTTGTAAGTGTACCAAACTTGCATGAATTTTTTCTAATGTATTTAACTTCATGTACGGACATTCGCTGCAAGCACACGTATTATCAGTATTTGCTGGGGCTGGAATTAATAGTTTATGTGGAACAGCTTGTTTCATTTTATGAATAATACCCACTTCGGTTGCAACAATAAATTGGGTAGCTTTATCTTCCTCAACAAATTTCAACAGGGCAGTAGTAGAACCAATAAAATCGGCCTCTACCAATACATTTTCCATACATTCAGGGTGAGCAATTAATTTTGCGTTGGGATATTTTCCTCTCAAAAACTTTAATTTATCGTTAGAAATTTCCACATGAACCTCACAAGCACCATCCCACAAAACCAACTCTCGTCCAGTTTTTTTAGCTACATATCGTCCTAAATTAATATCAGGAGCAAAAATTATTTTAGCGTCTTTTGGTAAACTGTCAACAATTTTTACGGCATTGGAAGAAGTGCAAATAATGTCGCTCAATGCTTTTATTTCTGCCGAACAATTAATGTAACTGATTACGGTATGATTGGGATGTAGCTTTAAAAAAGCTTCAAATTTATCAGTAGGTGCAGAGTCGGCTAACGAACAGCCAGCATTTAAATCGGGGATAATTACTTTTTTAGTTGGATTTAGAATTTTAGCCGTTTCACCCATAAAATGAACACCTGCAAATAAAATTACATCTGCTTTTGTTTTCGCTGCTTCTTGTGCTAAACCTAAACTGTCTCCGATATAATCGGCAATATCTTGTATGTCTTCCTGCTGATAATAGTGAGCAAGAATTATCGCATTCTTTTCTTTTTTTAATCGAGCAATTTCTTCCACTAAATTTTTTTCTTTAGCTAAATCTGCTGTAACGTATCCTTGTTTTTTAATTTGCGATAATACCATAATTAGTTGCTTATGTGGAGTTCTAAAAATTAACGTTTTACTTCCCCTCTATTAAGAGGGGCAGGGGTGTGTAACTGAGAAATACTATTTTTAGAACTCCACATACTACAAAGTTAACCAACCTCAATAAAACAACTCACAACTATTGTTATTATTTTTTGGCATAACTTTTGGTTTTAATTTTAAAAAACTTCAAACTATGAAAAAGTTAACATTACCACTCTCCATCATTTTTTCCTTATTTTTTACAAGTTGTGTCGTGGTTGATAACACGCCTGGTCCTTGTGGTAGAGATGGGCAAGCCTATTTTGGTGTAGATTATGAATACCATGCTCCTTATAGTTATTGGGACAACAATAATTCTATTCCTTATAACCCTGTTTTGGGTGAATATTATCATACCAATCCAGGAATTTATGATTTTGAATATTATATAAATTCGCATGATTATTGGTATGGAACCTACGAAATATGGATTAATAAAGGTGGACATGGTGGTTCGCATGGAGAAGCAGGATACGATGGGTTAGATACTTATTTGATGTTGATATGTGACCCCAATGGTTTTCATGAACATAGTTACAGATTGAATGAAAATGAGCCGCTAGTTATCGAAAATAAGTCGGGAAAATACAACTACAAAATAACGATACAAAAAGGAAATGATTTAATACGACCAACACAACAACCAAAATATATTAGAAATTAAAGTTAGTTTTTAGCGTGAGTTAGGTGAGTGATTAGGTACGCTATTTAGCGTACCTTTTCTTTTAGATTGGTTCTAAAAATTAACATTTCACATCCCCTCTATCAAGAGGGGCAAGGGGTGTGTAAATAAAAAAATCAATTTTTAGAATTCCTCTTTATAAGGAAATTATTCCTTCAATTAATGCTGCTTTTTTATACACTAAAATAATTTCTTCGGGAGATATCATTATTTCTTTGGCAGTAATGCTAATGTATTTATTATTTTTTGATTGACGAGTAGTGACAACTGCTTCAGCACCAAAAAGTGATTCTACTAACGCCAATTTATTATTGTCAGCTGGTATAATAAATTTAAACAAATACAAACTAGGCCACTCAAATTGGTCGGCTAATTTTTTTTGCAAACTATTATAAAAATCTTCTTTCATTTCTTTTAACAGTACCCGGAATGGGACTCGAACCCACACGTCTATTGACACACGCCCCTCAAGCGTGCCTGTCTACCAATTTCAGCACCCGGGTAAAATTTTTCTAAAAATACGCAATTAGCAATTATCAGAATTAACCAGTTGACCAGCAATAGAAAAATAACCCAAAGGTTTCATTTCAAATATCTTTTCGGTTTCATTAAAAACCAAACATTCATCTATGGGTTTAGCATACAAATGTAAACTCATTGCTCTTCCATTTGCTGCGTTTTTTAAAACATGAAACCCTATATTATCATTCATGTAAGAGCGTTTTTGTTCGTTTAAAATTGAATGATAAGTTGATTGAGGAATTCCATTTTCATTTGGTTGATACCTAGTTTCTTCAAAATTTCCTTGAACATTATACACCCAACATTCTTGCTGATTGTGCGAATGTATAGGAGTTTTTTGATTTTTTTCCCAACAAATTAATATCAACTCGTAGTTGGTTGTTCGGATGATACAATTTCGAGTATAGTGTTTTTTAGACCAAAATTGAAAAGGTTCAAGTTCTTGGTTTGGAATTGCTAACAATTGATAAACAGATTTTAGTTGTTCGATTGGATTTTCGGACAAGTAGGTGATTAATTGGTTTATAGTTGTTATTTTTTTCAAATCGTTTTAGTAATAAAAAGCCAAAATAAGGCATTTTCCATCAAAAAAAAGCCACCTTAAAAAAGGTGGCTTTAGTGATCTGGCTGGGATTCGAACCCAGGACCCTATCCTTAAAAGGGATATGCTCTACCGACTGAGCTACCAAATCTTTTTATTTAAGGAGTGCAAATATAACAGTGTTTTTTAAAGAATAAAAACTTTTGCCATTTATTTACTTTTTTTATTGAATTTATTATGTTCAAATCTTTTTATTGCTTTAACTATATTTGTAGGATAGATATAATAATTGCATGAAAGATAAAGTGGTAATCATTACAGGAGCATCTTCAGGAATTGGTGAAGCTTGTGCAATAACCTTTGCTAAACAAGGTGCTGCTATTGTAATTGCTGCTAGAAATCAAAAAAAATTACAATTGGTTACTGAAAAAATTAAAAAAATTGGAGTTGAAGTTTTAGCTGTTCAGTGTGATGTTTCTGTTCAAAAAGATTGTGAAAATTTAATTTCTCAAACCATTGCTAAGTTTGGACAATTGGATGTATTGATTAATAATGCCGGAATTTCGATGCGTGCAATTTTTAATGATACACCTATAGAAGTGATAAAAAAAGTAATGGAAGTTAATTTTTGGGGTACGGTTTATTGCACTAAATATGCATTACCATTTTTATTAAAAACCAAAGGCTCAATTGTTGGTGTTTCTTCTATTGCAGGGTACATTGGATTACCAGCCCGAACAGGTTATTCTGCATCTAAATATGCCATGCAAGGATTTTTAGATGCATTACGTACCGAAAATTTAAAAACTGGTTTACATGTGCTAGTTGCTTGCCCTGGATTTACAGCTTCGAACATTAGAAATACAGCTTTATCAGCTGATGGTTTACCACAAGGAGAAAGCCCGAGAGATGAAACAAAAATGATGACTGCCCAAGAAGTTGCTAATCATATTTTAAATGGAGTTGAAAAAAGAAAACGTACACTTGTTTTAACAACCGAAGGAAAATTAGCAGTTTTTCTAAGTAAACTTTTTCCAAAATTTATTGAAAAACAAGTTTTTAATAAAATGTCTAAAGAACCTAATTCCCCTCTTGAGAGGGGATAGAATTTTTTAGTAACTTGTTGCTTAAAAATTCTTGGGGTGTGTTTTAAAGAGTTGGCAGAAATACTATGAACAATCCAAAAAAAATATTTCTACTTGGTTTTATGGGAAGTGGAAAAACCACCTTGGGTAAGAAGTTGGCGAATCAAATTCATCAAAAATTTATTGATTTAGATGCTGAAATCGAAAAGCAAACCAAAAAAAGTATCACTGAACTATTTGAAAATAAAGGAGAAGCTTATTTCAGAAAAATAGAAAAAAAAGTATTAAAAAAATTTTGTGCCGAAAAAGAGAATTTTGTGATGGCTTTGGGTGGTGGTACTCCATGTTTCTATAATAACATGGAATTGATTAATCAATCTGGTGTTTCCATTTATATTAACTACAATGCTGGAATATTAGCTTCAAGGTTAAAAAATGCCAAAACTATTCGACCATTAGTTGAAGGAAAAAGTGAAGATGAATTAAAACTTTATATTGAAAATACACTGTTGGAACGAGCTGTTTTTTATAAACAAAGTAAATTTACCATCAACAAGGATAACATAAAAGTAGAGGATGTGTTGGCGTTACTTTAGTTTTAAAATCTTTATTTAGGGAATATGCTTTAATTTTTGACTTGTTACACCTAGTTTAATTTATATCGACTAAATATATAGCTATTACTACCTGTAGTGATTTACTTTTTTACTGATTGTATAATTCAGTAACTACTGTTTTCATCTTTTTATTTTTTGTTGGTATCAATTGTTCTTGAGGAAAATAAAAATGTATTAATGGTTGATTTTCATTTTGTCGTCTTAAAAAGGGTAGTAATTGCTTCTTAGAATTATATTTATAGATTCCTTCAAGATCTAAGTTTTCGCAATTTTTGTAAATAAAAATAAAACTAAAAGCTGTGTATTTTTCAGGTAATTTATCTAATAATAAAGGTATAAAACTTCTCTTCATCACGATATGGTCACTGCCCACAATAATAATAGAATTACTTAAACCGTTTTCTTTTTCATATTGAAGTAATGTGTTCGTAAAATTCATATCTCTGGTGTTGAAGTTAGCTCTAACTGGGTTAAAAACAATGTCTTCGAATACACTAAGGTTGGTACCCAAAATATCTCCATACACTTCTTCATTTTCTTCAAATGAACTTTTAAGGTCATCAAAAATGATTTGCAGTTTCCAACTTTTTTTCCAAACATCTTCCAATGTTTTATCTTCTAATTCTTCTAATGAAAGTATGTATTGGCTTAAACTATCCAAGTTAAGGTTGTTTATTTTAACATTAAAAAACCACTTAGAAAATAAATAGCCTACACAAACTGGTCGTTCGAAATCAAACCCTCTAAAAGTTAGTTTATTTTCATTATTAAGGGCAGATATTGATTCAAGAAAAACTCTATAATCGCCATTATTTTTTCGTGCTCTTGTGTAATTAAGAATAGTTGTGTCACCAGTTTTTAAAAATATATTTAATAGTTCAGCTTCTGATTTTCCTCCTTCAATGTAGATGGTGGTAACTTTAGTCAAATTTTTAATAATAAATAATTCGGTAGCTAATGTGTTTTTCACATCATGTGCTTCACCAATTATGATTATGTTTTCATCATTAATAGGAAGTTCTTCCAAAACGGAATTAAAAGAAGTAGTATCTAAATTGTTTTGAGCTCTGCCTAAAGTAAAATGAAATGTTAATAGTACCCAAACGAATATTTTTAACTTCATATTAAATTTTGATAGTTTACACTATATTTTAGGCATAAGAAAATATTGAATTGTATTTTTTCAATACAATAAAAAAAATTATGTTTGATTTGATTATTGTGCAGAACCTTCTTTAGTATTCAAAGTTTCTGTTAACCATTTATAAAACTCATGCTGCCAAACCAACCCGTTTTGTGGACTGGTAATCCAGTGATTTTCGTTAGGGAAATAGAGCAATTTACTTTTAATTCCTCTTAGTTGAGCTGCTTGAAACGCTCCAAGTGCTTGTCCATCTGGAACTCTATAATCTTTTCCACCCTGAATAATTAAGATAGGAGTGTTCCATTGATCTACTTTTTCAATGGGATTAAAATCTACATAATTTTTTCTAATGGCATCTTCCCAATACGCACCACCTAAATCGTGATGAACAAAAAAGACTTCTTCCGTTGTTCCATACATACTTTGTGTATTAAAAATCCCGTCGTGAGCAATAAAGGTTTTAAACCTATTCTCGTGAATCCCAGCAAGGTAAAATGCAGAATAACCGCCATAACTGGCTCCAACACATCCTAATCTATTTTTATCTACATAAGGTTCTTTGCAGACATCATCAATTGCAGATAAATAATCTTTCATATTTTGACCACCATAATCTCCACTAATCTGGTCATTCCATTTTACTCCAAAACCTGGCATTCCTCTACGACTTGGAGCTACAATAATATAACCCTGAGCTGCCATGAGTTGAAAATTCCATCGAAAAGAATAAAACTGGGAAAGTGCTGATTGTGGTCCGCCTTGACAATATAATAAAGTTGGGTAAGTTTTGTTGGGGTCAAAATCTGGTGGATAAATTACCCAAGTTAACATTTGTGTTCCGTCAGTTGTGGTTACCATTCTTTTTTTAACATCACTCAATTGAATTGTTGAATAAAAAGAATCATTAACATGAGTAAGTTGCACCATATCACCTTTTTTTAAGTCTATAGCGTAAATTTCAGGGGCATGGTTCATATCTGTTCTGGTAACAATCATTTTAGTTTCTGACTGTCCTACAATGCTTTGTACATCAAACTGACCATTGGTAATTTGTTTAACTGGAGAAACAACGCCATTTTTTGGAAGAGCCACTTCAAAAAGTTGAACAGTTCCATTGGTGGGTGCATTAAAGTATATTTTTGAACCATCTAAACTCCAAATAAAATTATTAACTGTACCATCCCAGTCTTTAGTTAGATTAATAGTTGTGCCATTTACTGCAACAATAATATCGTTTTTATCCGCCTCATTTCCTTCCATGTCCATTTGCAGCCAACCTAAAATACCTTTGCTAGAATAGAGTGGTTGTGTATCATAACCTTTATTAGCTTCGGTAAGATTAGTTGTCGTTTTTGTTGCGATATCATATAGATAAAGATCGCTATTCGTACTTACCGCATAAGCTGTTCCGTATTTCTTTTTTGAAACATACACAATTTTTGTTCCTTCTGGATTCCAAGTATAATCTTCATCGCCTCCAAATGGTTTTTGTGGACAATCAAAAGGTTCTTCGGGCATAATATCCAAACCAGTTGAATCAACTTTTCCCTCAGTAACCTGATGTACGAAAATATGGCTGAATTTTCCATCTTCCCAAGTATCCCAATGCCGATAATTCAAGTTGTCATAAATATACACATCAGAAAGTGATAGATTTGGATAAAAATCGGTGCCTATAACATTTTTAACTTTAACTTCTTCTACACTCAGTTTGTATTTTTTGTTAGGAGATAAATTTTTATCGGCAACAATATCGTTGTAGTTTTTAGCCTCAATAGGTTCTCCACCAATGGTTGGCACTTTGTAGTAATTGGTTGTTCTCTTGTTAGTAGTAATATCAAAAGATGTTACTCCATAAACTACCCATTTACTATCTGTAGATAAACCAACAGCAGAAACTCGATTCAGTTTCCAAAGCAATTCTGGTGTCATTTTATTTTGTGCTTGAACACCGATTATCATGCAAGTAAACACGATGAGAAGAACTTGAATTTTTAGTAAATTTTTTAAAATCATCTTCATTTTATTTTTTATGAATAGTATGTTTTTTTATTGTTATTTAATTCTTTCAATTAAAATTTCTAAAATATCTTGAGCCGCTTTACTAATTTTTGTTCCTGGTCCAAAAATACCTATTGCCCCAGCTTTAAACAAATAATCATAATCTTGTTGTGGAATAACCCCACCAACAATCACTAAGATGTCTTCACGACCTAATTTTTTTAAACCTTCAATAACTTGCGGTACTAATGTTTTATGTCCTGCAGCTAAAGAAGATACTCCCAAAATGTGAACATCATTTTCGATGGCTTGTTTGGCAGCCTCTGCAGGCGTTTGAAACAAAGGACCAATGTCCACATCAAAACCCAAATCGGCAAAAGAGGTAGAGATGATTTTAGCACCTCTGTCGTGTCCATCTTGTCCCATTTTGGCAACCATTATTCGTGGTCTTCTACCGTCCAATTTGGCAAACTGGTCTGCCATTTCTTTGGCTTTTATAAAGTCTTTATCTTCCATAGCTACTGAACGATATACGCCACTAATGGAGCGAATTTGTGCCTGATATCTTCCAAATACTTTCTCCATCGCATCAGAAATTTCTCCCAAAGTTGCTCTTTCTCTTGCTGCATCAATTGCAGCTTCTAATAAGTTTCCTTTTTTAGAGCTGGCAATTTCGGTAATTTTATTTAATGCAGCAACAACTTTATCCTTGTTTCGGTGTGATTTTAGACGATTTAATCTTTTTAGTTGACCAACTCTTACTTTATCATTATCAACCTCTAAAATATCCATAGGCTGCTCTTCATCCAATTGATATTGATTGACGCCTACTATAATTTCTATTCCTGCATCTATTTTTGCTTGTTTACGAGCAGCAGCTTCTTCAATTCGTAATTTAGGAATTCCTTTTTCTATTGCTTTTGCCATTCCTCCAAGTGCTTCCACTTCTTCAATTAGTTTCCATGCTCGTTCTGCAATTTCGTGTGTTAAACTTTCTACATAATAGGAACCACCCCAAGGGTCAACTGTTCTACATATTTCTGTTTCTTTTTGGATATAGATTTGTGTGTCACGAGCAATTTTGGCAGAATAATCAGTTGGTAAAGCAATGGCTTCATCTAATGCATTGGTGTGTAACGATTGTGTTCCACCAAGTACGGCAGACATTGCTTCGATACATGTTCGAGCAACATTGTTGTAAGGGTCTTGTTCGGTTAAACTCCAACCAGAAGTTTGTGAATGTGTTCTTAATAATAAAGATTTAGGATTTTTTGGATGGAATTGGTTTACAATTTTTGCCCATAACATTCGGGCAGCACGCATTTTTGCAATTTCCATAAAATGGTTCATGCCAATTCCCCAGAAAAAAGAGAGACGAGGGGCAAAAGTGTCAATATCCATACCAGCAGCAATACCAGTTCTAATGTATTCTAATCCATCTGCTAGCGTATAAGCCAACTCAATATCATTCGTTCCTCCAGCTTCTTGAATGTGATATCCAGAAATACTGATGGAATTGTATTTGGGCATATTTTTAGAAGTATATTTAAAAATATCTGCAATAATTTGCATAGAAGGTTGCGGAGGATAGATATAAGTATTTCGCACCATAAATTCTTTCAAAATATCATTTTGAATAGTGCCTTCTAATTGTTCTGGTTTCACCCCTTGTTCTTCGGCGGCAACAATATAAAAGGCTAAAATTGGAATGACAGCACCATTCATCGTCATAGAAACAGACATCTTATCCAAAGGAATTTGGTCGAACAATATTTTCATATCTTCCACCGAGTCTATGGCAACACCAGCTTTACCAACATCACCAACTACTCTTTCGTGGTCAGAATCATATCCTCTATGCGTTGCCAAATCAAAAGCAACAGATAATCCTTTTTGTCCAGCAGCTAAATTTCTTCGATAAAAAGCGTTAGAATCTTCGGCAGTGCTAAAACCTGCATATTGTCGAATGGTCCAAGGACTCATCACATACATAGTGGAATATGGGCCTCTTAAATTGGGAGTAATACCTGCACCAAATTCTAAATGGTCAAAATCCTCGCAATCTTTAGCAGAATAGCTATTTTTTACATCAATTTGTTCAGCAGTCAACCAACTATCAGCAGAATTTTTATTTTCAATTTTGCGAAGCGAATGATAGGATATGGTTGAAAAATCGGGCTTCATTTTAAATAGTATTCACTGATTTTAGGGGGTTGATGGTATTTATTTCATCTTTAATAAAATTACTTTCCAAACACGATAAAAAGCCACCTTTTTTTTCTACTTCTTGAAAAAGAGTCCAAGCATTTTTAGCAATTTCATCCGTTAATTGTTCGATATAATAAGAGCCATCAGCAGGGTTTTTTACTTTATCTAAAAAAGCTTCCTCTTTTAAAATGTGTTGTATGTTTCTGGCAATTCGTTCCGAAAAATTAATCGATTTATCGTAGGGTAAAACAGATAAACTATCGCAACCTCCCATAATGGCTGACATGGCTTCGGTTGTTGTTCTTAAGATGTTAAGATGAGTTTCGGTGTTCGTTAAATTATTACTAGAAGTTATGGAATGAATGCTCATGTATTCAGCATCTTCAACTTGATACTGCGTTAAAATTAACTTCCACAACATACGTGCAGCTCGTATTTTTGCAATTTCAAAAAAGTAATTAGAACCAATGCCAAACGTAAATTGAATTTTACTCGCCAAAATAGTAGCAGCTATTCCTTTATCGGTTAATAGATGAAGGTATTCAACTGCTTGATTTAAAGTAAAAGCTACTTCTTGAATAACTGTAGCACCTAAATTGCTGTAATTACTTCCATTAACTTCAATGGTTTTAAGTGAGTTTTCAACTTTGGTAAGTGTTGTTAATTCGTTGATGTCGTTTTTTTGGTTGGAATTCCATTTGCTGGAAATAAACAATTCTCCTAAATAATCATAAGTGATAGAGCCTTGTTGAAGATGAACTAAACTAAGGGTGTGATTAGGTGTTGAATTGTAAAAATGCAGTTCAATAATAGTTGTATCGATCTTATTTAACAGCACATCCATCTCCTGTTGGTCTTTTATTTTTCCAATAAATAAAATGGAATTAGCACCACCTTTTAAAGCGATTAGTGCTTTTTTATTGGCTTCTTCAACTGATGTGATGGTGATTGTTTCTCGAATTTTCCAGCCGGAATATTTTTTTAAAGGTGTTTTAGCTAATGAACTATTGTTTGCTAATGAGCTGCTGTTGTATAAAGGCTGAACATTAATGCCTTCCAAAGCATTCCAAACCAATGTTTGTTGGAAATCTTTACCCTTTAAATCAAGAGTAATTTTATCTAACCAATCTTGATAACTGACGTTACCAAACTCTTTAAATAATCCCATTAATACTACAACAATAGATAAGCAACAAAGATATTAAAATTTAAAGAAAATTATAGTAGCTTGGAAAATACCCCAACTAACTAAAGTTTACACTCATCTTCTTCCCGATTAATCCTTTATGGAAGGTTGGGGACAAGAATCGTGTCTTTCTCATCAAAACATTTAATAGCTTTTTTATGTCTGGATTATCACCAACAAAAAGATTGCACCACATTTTTGTAAACTAGATTGCAGATTCTTGTGAATTTTTCATGTTGATTTATAATTTTATTTTAAGTTGTTTATTCAGTTGTTCGTGTTCAATCAGCCATTTTTTTCTCCAAACACCTCCTCCATATCCAGTTAAATGTCCGTCAGAACCAATTACTCTATGACAGGGGACAATAATTGCAATTCGATTTATTCCGTTTGCATTGGCAACAGCTCGAACTGCTTTTGGTTTTTTAATTGCGTTAGCTTGTTGTTGATAGGAACGAGTTAAACCATATGGAATTGTTTGTAATTCTTTCCAAACCTGTTGTTGAAATTCTGTTCCTGGAGTAAATAAAGGAAGATTAAATTCTTTTCGCTTCCCTTCAAAATATTCATTTAGTTGCAAGCGAAGTATTTTAAAGTGTTTGCTTTCGCCTTGAATGATTGGAGCATTAATCAGTTTAGTTAATGCCTTAAATTCTGTTTCCAACATTCTTCGGTCGCTGTATTCCAAAAGACAAATACCCTGTTCTACAGCGCATGCAATCATTGCACCAATTGGAGTTTCAATCCGCGTGAAATTTATCACACTTTTATTTTTGCTATTTGATGGTGATACGCCAAGTATTGATTTAAAAGAGTCGTTAAAACCGCTTAATGATTCATAGCCTGTTTCGTAAGCTACGGAAGCAACCGATTCTCCATTTTGAATTTTTTTAAATGCTGTGTTTATTCGTAACATTCGTTGGTAGGATTGAAATGTAAGACCATGATTTTTTTTGAACCATCTTCGAAGTTTAGCAGGTTCAATACCTTTTGAGCGCAAATCATAATCTTTGAGTTTTTTCATTGGATTACTATTAATTTCATTAATTATCTGCTTAATGTAATTTGGTGTTTCTCCTAATTTTTCCAAAGGGAAACACACTTTACAAGGTCTGTAACCGTGAGTAATGGCTTCTGTAGATGTTTTGAAAAATTCTACATTTTCTTTTTTTGGTTTTCTTGCTGTGCAGGTTGGGCGACAAAAAATTCCAGTTGTTTTCACTGCGACAATAAATATTCCTTCATAAGAAACATCTTTAGCAACAAGTGCTTTATACATTACTTTTTCAGTCAACATCAAATTATACTTTTAAGATGCAAAATTAAGATGGTTTTCAAATTCTAACAACCGAAAAATGAACAAGTAATTTTTGAACGCTCGAAGATTGTCGCACTATCGTTTCGTAATTTGTTTCCCATACTGTCCGTAGTTTGAAGCCAAGCCTTTGTGTGTAATGGCAACTACGGACTTCATAATAATTCAATTTTTATTAACTCTTTTTCTTACCTATTTCAAAAGTAATAATTATTGTTGGTTTTGTAGTTATAAGTCCGTAGTTGCCTTCGCTATTGCCATCACTTCAAACGAACAGGAGTGTAGCATGCAGGTGTAGGTAACCACTGTTCAATTTTTGTAAGGTTTGAATAATTCAGATTAAAAATAAAAACTATATTTGTTGTATGTCAGACTCTAAAGAAATTATTTTACATAGTGCTATATTTGATACTAAAGTAAAAACATATATTTTTATTGTTGTGCTATTTTATCTTTTTATATCCATTATTGGTTGGTTAATTATTCCTTTTTGGATTTTTGGTTTAGGAAAATGGCTTAGTAATAAATTTTTTCATACGTTAACCTGTGAACTTTCCAACAAGAATCTCAAATTTTCCAAAGGGCTAATTCTACACATCGAAAAAACTATTCCTCTTGAAAACATTCAGGATTTATCATTTATTGGCGGACCAATTTTGAGAGGCTTTGGCCTTACGCTAATAAAAGTAGAAACTGCTGGTGGTGGAGGTGGACCTCATCACAATAACATCATGAGCATGATTGGTATTATTGATGCAGAAAATTTTAAAACTAAAATTTTAAACCAACGAGAACAAATTATCAAAGAAAAGTTCTCTTTTTCAGCTCAACCCAACACTAACGTTGCAGATACCCAACTCCTTACCGAAATAAAAAATGAGCTGATTGAAATTAAATTGGCACTAAAAAAATAAAGAGTTTATTTCCCAATAGCATTACAAATGCTTTTTTTGATCATCCTCGTTATAAACGAGGATGAGGAGCAACAATCTTAAATACCATACAAAATACGCTACATTGCCATTACCGCAAAAGCTCAAATGTCAATGTGCTGGGGGGGCATTGCGTATAGGTTTTGTTGTAGGGCGTCTTTATTTTATTATTTTCCCCAACTCATCTATTAATTCCAAATCAGTTTTGTCATTGTTGGAAATGGAGTAATCTGTTAATATTCCTTTTTCCTTTACTTGCTTATTTATTTTTTTCACCTGATCATCTGAAACATCAATATGGATGGATTGATCTCTGGTTCTCACTCTTTTAAGACAAAGATTATCCTGGGCAATTATCCTTATAGACTTAACTTTAAAGTCTGCAAGGAGACTACTATGCATTTTATCAAAATAGTCTGATAATCCTGTAGATTCAAATACAATGCTGTCGTGGTTCAACAATTCTTGCCTGACACCTTTTTCTACTACTTGAAAAACTTCTTTGATGTATGCCTCATCGTCAATTTCTCTATTTCCTTTAACTATCTTAACCCAATCTTCCACCCGAATGAATTTTATTCGGAAGTATTTATTAATCAAAGTACCAATGAAGGATTTGCCACTTCCTTTCGGCCCAATTAATAGATATATGGTTTTCTGCTTCATTTTTTAAATGCCCTACAACGTTCCGCAAGTTTGCGATGTGCGGGGGTGAAGATACAAGAAGCATAAGCCTTCAATTTAACTCAAAAAAAGCTATTGCTTATATATAACGTTGGAATTATTTCTTTCTTTTTTATGTTTGAATTTTAGAGGGTTCCAGTTCTCAATTTCTGGTTGTTTTAAAGTTGGGCTAAAAAACAAGATTTCTTGTCCAATCCTAGATTCATAAGCAGTATGAGTAAACGAAAATTCTTTTTTAGAGCAATCAGAATATAAGCCTTTTATTTCAGGAACATTATCATAAGAAACAATCCATTTTATATTTTCTATTGATTTTATTTTATCACTTACTTTTTTGTGACTTTTATCTTCGTAGTGATTCATATAAAGTGTGCTTGCTTTTAAATAATATGGTGGGTCAAAATAAAATATAATATTTTCATTTTCCGCTTCATTTTGAATCTTATCAATCAATTTAATTGCATCTTTTTTGTACAATCGAATGTCTTTTTTTCTTGAAGCGATTAATTTTATCCTTTCGATTAATTCTTTTTTATTGAACCGACAATCCATTAAATAATTACCTTTTTGCTCAATGCCACCCATAACTCCCGCATTGATTATTCCCGAACGATTCGTCCTATTTAAGTAAAATGTTGAAAAACCTAATTCAAGTAAATTTTTTGTTTTTTTATTTATTTGAATTTCTTTTTGTTTTCTCCATTCATTAACTGTTAATTCGGCATTTTCAATCATTTTGCAGAATTGGTTGGTATTATTTAAAACAGAATACCAAAAAGCATAAATAGACCTATCTCTGTCATTAATGGTAATTTTATTTACAAAACCTTCAAATAAAAGAAATAAAGCGACTGAAGCTCCTCCAGAATAAGGCTCAACATAATGCCCATTTATATCATTGTCAATACAAATTTTTGCAATGAATGCCGAAAGTTTGTTCTTTCCGCCTGGATACCTTAATGGTGAATAAAACATAAATTTAAAATCCTAATTTCTTAGTAAATTCTATATATAGATTATCAAAAATATTATTAAATTCTTGTACTTCGGCAGCATTTTCTTGTTTCCAATAATTTAAAACTTTTGAAGCATTTCTACCCCATAAATTTATATGTTGATTAAACCATTTTTTAGCCTTATCTCTATCTGCTTGTATTTCTTCATTTGAGAAATTCTGAAAACAAAAACCATGGTCAAATGTTTCATCTATACTTTTCCATAGGGGATTAGCGTCAGGTAAATTAAAAAGAAATTGAGAGATAATTTGTTCAGGAGATTTATTTGCAGGTAGCAATAAAAGGTTCTTTATTTTTTTTGCTCGAGTGTATTGTTTTTTATCTTCTTTAACATCCCCATCTAGTACAATAATTGAATTTGGAAAGATAAAAGATGGAACTTTCGATGTAGCAAGTTGAATTAAATTACCACAACCTAGACTTATATCAATAAAGTTTAAATATTTTGTTTTTCTTCCTAATAAAGATTTAATAAAAATTGCACCTTCTTTATCTTCAGTATAAATATTTATTTTATTAGTTGCTACTTTCCCCGTTAAGGCTCTATTTAGATGGTTTTTTATAAAACTATAGTCAATGTTTTTTTTAATGTCTACTTTACCATCCTCTTTTGTTAAAAACAATAATTTTATTTGATTTTCTCTATAAGTTTCATTTTGAAGTTTTGAAATTTCTTCTAAAATTGTCAAAGAATGTGTTGTAAATATAATTTGTATATCAAATTTTGAAGCAAATCTAATTAATGCATCAATCAATTTTACTTGAGAACCAGGGTAGAATGTCGCGTCTAGTTCATCTATTGCTAAAATACCACCTATATAATTTGTAGTATATTTTTCCTTTAAACGTTTAAACGACAATATTGCTAATAGAATTTTACTTATATTGTCTTGCCCAGCAGAATTTGTTTTCCAATCATAATGATTTGTGTTTGCCCCTAGAGTTTGTTTATGTGTGCTTGATAAGTAACTATAACTTAATATTTTATCATTATCTCTTGTTAGTATCAATATTTTATTGTGCCATTTTTGATAAAAATTAAACTCATCTTCTGATAGATTTATTTCTTGAATTTCTTTTAAGCTATTATCTTCACCTATTGGTAATAATCTTTTTAAACTTAAATATATAACAGGTAGTTGTATATAACCCGAACCCTTAGAACGATCTCCTTTTTTCCAGAACCTAATAGTTTTCTCTTTTTTATCCCTATGAATACTTTCTACGGTATATGAAGGAATATTATCATTACTAAAAAACAATGTCCATTCATGTTCTCCAGCTTTATCAAAAACTTCTGAAAACCTAAACTTATCAGAATAAGCAGATTTAAAAGACCCGCCACATAATGGTTTTTCTGCCCTCATTGGGTTAGCTTTATCTAAATTTGAAAAAGGTTGACTCAACATACCAAGTATTGTTGTTTTTTGAGTGCCATTTTGACCAGAAATAACAGTTAGTTGTGAGCCAAGTTCAAACTCAACATCGTTAAATCCACGATATTTTTTTATTGTTATCTTATTAATTTTCATCATTGTATTACCGAATATCTTTTTTGGTAAGGATAAAATAAGAAACACCCCAAAAAACTAAAATGTAAACAATAGCAACACCAACAGTAGTGCTTAGTGGAATTTGCTCAAACATGGCTGGGGGTTGCACTCCTTGTATGGCACCTTGGTTTACTTGGTTCATCATGTTGGTAACTAATGGGTTGGGAGTTAAGTTGGCAATAATCTCCATCGGAAAATACTTGTCTAAAGGGGCTGGCACAAAAAATTGAAGAATACTTTCTATCATAATAGAAAATAAAAAAATGATGATGGATAATGCGGTAGTTCTAATCAATACAGCTATTAATAAACCAACCGACATATAACCCAATGCCTGAATACCATAAATAGCCAAATAACTAATATCTTTTAAAAATAGTCCATCGCCCGAACTACCAGAAATGAACCCGAATAAAGCACCAACCACCAACAAGTAAAGTGTGCTAAACAAGGCAAAAGAAGTCATTAACAGAATTTTAGAGATGATAAAGTCTGCCTTGCTTTGCCCGTCAATTACGTTTTGCCGAAAGGTTTTAAAAGAAAACTCATTACAAACTAATATCACTACACACATGCCAATTAACAAATTAAACCAACTCGCTAAATAGGTGAGGTTGTTCCAAACATCAGGAAAACGGTAGGTAGCAGCCATATCAACTGGCAATCCCTGAATTTTAAATTGACCAATACCATAAAACACCAAAGGAGTAAGGGTAAAAACCAATCCAAAAATGACCCAAAAGGTAGTGTAAGGGGTAATTTTTTTGTATTCTATTTTTAGCAGGTCTAACATTTATTTAATTAATTCCAAAAAGTTTGCTTCTAAATCTGGTTTTTGCACGCCTAGTTCTGTAACAATAATTCCTTTTTCAAACAAAGCTTTATTTAAAAAGGCACTGTCTTTTCCTTGAGCCAAAAGCATGTAAAATTTATTGCCCGCTTGGTTGATGTTGCTTACGCCATCTATCTGACTTAAACAAAGTTTTAATAATTCTGGTTCTGTATTATTGGCAGCAACAAAAACACTTTCTTTGCTGTTTAGCACCGAACGGATAGGTCCAAATGTTAATAGGTGGCCTTGTTTTAATACCGCCACATGAGAGCATATTTTTTCTACTTCATCCAAAATATGACTTGCCATAATGATGGTTTTTCCTGCTTTGGCTAAATCTTTTATGATGGTTCTAACTTCAGCAATTCCTTGAGGGTCTAAACCATTAGTGGGTTCGTCTAAAACCAATATTTCTGGGTTGCCAAGTAGGGCAGAAGCTAACGCTAGTCGTTGCTTCATTCCTAATGAGAAAGTTTTAAATTTTGAATGGGCTCTTTCCATTAAATTAACTACTGTTAAAACCCTATTCACTTCACTTTCGTTGACGTGCTTAATCTTACACACCAACAATAAATTTTGATGAGCGGTTAGGTAGGGGTAAAAGTTTGGGGTTTCTAAAATAGAGCCAATTTTTCTTCTACTTTCTTTGCTTGGAGCTTTTCCAAACCAAGAAAAAGAACCTGAGTCAGCGTTTAACACATCCAAAAGAATACCTAATGTAGTGGTTTTTCCGCTTCCATTTGGACCTAAAATTCCATAAACTTCGCCTTGATTAATTTGTAAAGAGAGGTTAGTTAAGGCTTTTACTTTGCCGTAGCTTTTAGATATTCCGTTGATGTTTAAAACTGCTGTCAAATGAATTAAGTTATTAGCTAGGAGTTCTAAAATTTTGTTTTCTACTTACACACCCCTTGCCCCCTCTTGATAGAGGGGAAGTAATGTGAAAATTTTAGAATTTCCTTAGGGTAAATGTATAAAATAGATTGATAAGACACAAATTGTTTAAGAATAATTAAGAATTGCTACTTTATGAACTTTTAACTTTACAAACTTTCAGCTTTCTCCATACACCATACACCGTACCCTTTTTACTTCAACGTTTTGTCCATTAAGTAAATCATGGTAGTCATTGCAGCACAACCCAATTCTAATTCTCTTTTGTTAACTACTTCAAAAACATCGGCTGCAGAATGGTGGTAATTAAAATAAGGTTGAGAGTTAACGGATAAACCTAATTGCATCATGTCTGGATAAACTTTTTTAAGAGGACCAATATCCACGCCACTATGTCCGGGTTTAAATTTATACAAATTAAAATTATAGAGTAATGGGCTGTATTGGTTAACCAATTGAAATTGTTCTTTAGTACCCCAAACAGAAAATCCCAATGGAAGAAAACCACCGGCATCACTTTCTTGTGCATAGATATGAACTTCTTTGTTTTCAATAGCGAT
>CAYHWX010000060.1:0-24332 GCA_964360245.1 uncultured Vicingus sp. | reverse complement strand
AATTCTGGTTTAAAATCTGCGTCAATCTGTGTAATCTGTGGACAAATATTCTTCAAGATCTTTTCCGAAATCACCTTTTGATTTTTATCGAGTTCTTTTACTTTTATGCTGCTATTCATATCTAAACATCTTTTCTTCAAAGCTTGTTCGGTACTAACTGCAAATCCAAATTCTATATATTTCTAGAATATATGGATAGTCAAGACCAGCATAGCTGGTGGCTTGATTAGCCCTAAAAGGGCATTGTTACTGGCACCCCTTAAGGGATTACGATCCTAACTTCATATACTTATTTAGTACAAGATAATCCAATTTCATAAATTCTTAAAATAGTGGGCTGCTGTCCTGCAATAAAATATAAGCGGTAAAATTTGTATTCTTGGGGGTCAGAAAGGATATAGTTCCTTTTTTCATTAATTTCCCATTTCTTCTCATTTTCTCTCTTGTCAAGAGTTACCCAATCCTTTCCATCCATAGAACCTTGTAATTGCCAATCTATCGGCATACGTTCTGAAGACTCGCCGGTTTGAAGGAAATATTTATTGATTTTCATCTTATCTCTGTACTCAAACACCATCCAAAAAGGATATTGTCCCCCTACTTCCCAAAAGCTATCCGGAGTAATAGAACGATCAAATGCCCGCTCATAATGGTGTGTTCCGGTTTGATTAGATACCTCTATTATAGGGTTTTTAGCAGGTATAGCTAATTTATCTGAAGGTACTAGAGAATATTTTGATTTAATTGATAAATTAGAATGCCCGTAAGGCAATTTAAGCGGTTCAAAATCAACTAAGACTTCATTTAAAGCATCTTTTTCTTTCTGTAACAACAAAAGTCGGATATTACCTGGTTCGTGCAATAGCCACCTTACAACGAATTTTGGGTTCTCGGGAGAATTTAAGTAGCTAGCCAAATCATCACTGCAATGATAAAAGGGGTAAGGCTCGTATTTATAATATGAGTCTGAAAACTCTGGTATAATAATAAAATCTGCTTCCGACAATGTCTTCTTAATACCATTTAGGATTTTTTCTCTATTATTGGGAGAATAAGGAGGCAGCCATAAATCTGTATAAAATTCGTTGGTGTAAAATGAAATCATGGGAAGATTGTTTTTAATACGGTAATAATTAATTATCGGCCCATTGTACATTTCATACCACAATATGGCCAAAGAACGCCCATCTAAAAATTTATCAACCCCGCAGGAAAAAGCTTCGACCTCCCTGGGAATTGCCGCTGACAAATCAAAATCCAAAGGTGTGTTTTTTTTTATAAAATATCTTCCGTAGGAGACCGCACAAAAACTTATCGCCGTAAGGATAATAATTTCATTAACACGGAAACCGCCCTTAAGATTAAAACGCTCCAGGAATGAGGCCAGCAGGGCGAATAAACAAAACACTAACCCTGACAGCATTAACGCGTAATTATGCAACGCGTAAAAATTAGTGTCATTAAAAAACGTTAAGTTAAAAACTAATACCCCGTAGAATATAATCACGCCGGTAACCGAAATAATTTTAAGAAAAGTCCTATTATTCGCGGTTGTTTTTTTATTGCGTAAAAATGTCACACATAAACTCAATAGCGCTACGGCATGAGAAATAACCGTAAACCAGAGGAATGGTTTTTGAAAACGGAAAAATTTCCCGGGAATATCCTTCAAATAAATCATGATTCCCGAAAGATTAACCCCTGATTGGTGTTTAATAACACTGGAATGAACCGAATAGTATCCGGACAACACTTTCCAGTTCATGATATAGAATCCACCCGCCATGATAGCCGTTATTAAAGAGAAAATGTAGAAATTAAACAACGCTTTTTTATTCTGGCCTTGTTTTCTTAACGCCGATAACTTCCATAAAATAATTAACACGGGGAAAATCACGCAAATCAAAACATAAGGCAGGGAATTTCCCCTCCCCCATACGGCGAAACCGATAGATACGCCTGCCAAGGCGGCATTAAGGGTTTTTTCTACATTTAAAACGTAAATAAGGGTATTCGCGACCGCGATAATGACGACGAATAAAAAAGCCGTGTCCAACTGCATTTGCATTAAAGATATAGGATGTTGAAAACCGTAATTTGACGGAAAAACCCATAATATCATCGCTAATAAATACGCTGAAACCACGTTGTAATCTAAATATTTCGCTAACCTAAAAATAGCCGACGTGGCAAAACCGAATAAAACAAAATTAACTAAAGCTATCGAATAAGGCTCCTTAAAAAGTAAAGGCGAAATAGAAACCAATATAATATTAACCAGCCAATACCAATTCCTGCCTGTAAATATGGATATTAGAGTGTGAAAAAAATCGGCGCGTAGCTGTTCAAGCAACGCAAAAAAACCAACGGAATACGAAAAAGGGTCTCCTCGGGGGACCCTGGCTTCATGAAAAAGAACCGAGAATTTTACGGAAAAGATATAAAGTAAAAGCACGGATAATACTATGGCAAAATAACCGATATACCTTTTATTACTCTCCAAAACCGCGCTATTTTTAAAACTTTCTTTGCCGTCTTTTCCGCACATAATGACACTCCAGTTTCAAGAAACTTTTTAATTATATTTCTTTGATTTTAGTTTATAGACTTTTACCCCGGAACTTGACTCATCAAGCAGGTAACAACTCCACAGTGAAATTATTTTCTCTAAAATTTCCTTTTCGATAGGGCCCAACCCTTCAGTGGAACACCAGGCATTTCGCCTCTTATTATTCGCGTTATAATCAAGGACGATTCTATAACAAAGAATGTTTTTCACATTGATATTTTTGCCTCCCAGGGAAACAGGAATTCTAACGCCTATATAGCCATTTTTGACCGTGGATGCCGGTCTGAACGTAAAATTATAAGTATCCCAAGTGTTTTTCGTGACCATCACAGAAGAATATAAATTTTGAACGCCGTCATTTACGTATATTTCAAAATTTCTGGCGGCCCCACCCCCATCTTTCAAACCAAATGAAACTTTATATAATTCCCCTTTTAAAAACTCTATATCAGTGCGGTAAAAATGTTTAGCTTCGGAAGACGTAAAAAACTCATAATGATCTTCTTTGAATTTTAATGCGTCTCCCTCCTGCTGCCAAGTAAATGTTTTATCGTTTGCGCACCTATCCTCAAAAACGACTACAGAGGGTTGGTTATTAATCATAGCAACCTGTTCATTCTTTTCAGGGCAATTTGTTATTAAAATATCCCCTTCATTTAGAGAAACAGGATAATTCAATATTTTCTTGGACTTTTTAGGGAACAAGGCATCCACGGTCGCGAAACCAATCGGGTATTTATACGCCTTATCGGCATATGTGAGCGCCGCGACTCCAAGATCGCCAGTCAGAAATAACAATAATCTTTTCTCCTTTGGCTGCCATTTTCTTATTAATTCCACGGCTTCTCCCAACTCAATCGGCTTTGTGCCTATTGAAAGAGGCATAGGCGGCTTATAAATCTTGTTCTTAATATCTAAAAATATATCCTTAAGTGAAATTCCCTTTTGCATACAATTCCGCAAAAGCGTTGAATTAGGGAGATGCCCCGGAATTCTATCAGAAGTAACCTCATATACAAGCCCTTTTTTGAGAGAGAAAGAAAACGAATTCGGGATAACAAATATTTGCACTATAAGTCCGGTGGCAAGAGTGATAGCCAATACCGTCATGATTTTTCCCGCGAGGTTCAAAAAAAATAGTTTGCCATTCTCAAGGTTTCTAGCCATTAAAATCGTAAAAATCATTCCTAATGGAAGGCTATAAATCATTAACGCCACTTCAGACGACCGCCCCACAAAATACTGCACCTGAAATATGCCGGCAATAGCTATAATAAAAATGTATTTAACTGAATCCCATTCGCGCTCACGAGCGCTTTGATCTTTAGTAAAAATAACCTTAATAGTGTACGCGAGTACGGAAGAGTAAAATATTAAGTGGAACCCGAAAATCAATTTACTTATATCAACCGGATAAGCCCACCATCCGCCGACATTAAACTGATATAATATTTCAAAATATAGGTCGTATCTTGGAAACACGCCAAAACGCAAAAGTACACATAGCGAGTAAATTCCGTGGGCAAGCAAAGTCATAGAAAACAACACAAATAAACCCTTGACCTGAGAGAAAAACGGTTCTTTTTTTATCAAGCCATTGCAAACCAAAAAAGTGGCATATATGATAAACCCATTTAAAAACTGGTCAAAGCTCCAAAAAGAACAAAATAATAAACTTAGCACGCTGAAAATGCTGAATTTTTTCCCTTTGGGCAGGTAACATAAAGATAAAAGCAGGATAAAAGTAGGCAGATGGCGATACCCGCTTGCTGAAGGAAGCGCATTTATATTAAAAGGGACTAAGAATTTGTAAAAAAGAATCAAAAGTATGCTAAGAATATACGTTTTCGGCTTATTCGTTAATATTTTACGCAAAATCAGAAATACCGTTAATAACTGCACCGATGAAGAAAAACTGACAATAAAGGCCATCGCTTGATATGAAGCCGGAACAAAATTTAAAAACCAAATTACAAGATAAATCGGAAGCAAGCCGTAATGGCTATGCATATCCACAAAAGAAATCCAACCCCCGCGAATTCCCATTATCGGCCCCATATAAGAATTATAATGATGAGGATCAAATGACAAGCTTGGATCAAATAGTGATAATATTAACAAAACAGCTCCCAGAAAAAGAAAAGCAGTAACGACTCTTAGTGCTTTTTTATACTGAAGGGCTTCGGGTAAGGCTGCTTTGCTGAGAATCAATATGCTCACACTGATTAAGAATCCAGCTAAAGCTCCTAATTGAAAATTAAGGTTGCCTGACAATAAGCTGATTATTTGCCTTTGGTAATCAGTCAGAAATAAAACAAACAATACCAAAGGAGAAAGAATAATTAGTATTTTATTTCCTGTTTCAATTATCGGGGTGAATAAAAAATTTATAACCTTGTGCTTCCATCTTCCAAATAACAAACAAACAGAAGTCAGGAGTATTTGCGCCCCGCTAAAGGCATAAATATAAATTGGCGAATGTTTTTTAACGGTTAAATCCAAGCTTAAATGATAAACGGAAAACAAAATTATCAACCAGCCGTTCAAAAAGAACAATAACTGATTTGAAGATGATATTTCATCTCCTTCAGACTTTGTAAATTTGTAAATTAAATAAACGATTATGGGGCATAAGCCAAAGAAAAGAAGATAAATATAGTTTTCCTCCGCTTCAGAAACACCCTTTGGCAAAAAAATTGAAGTTAAATGGATAAAAAACGCAAAGGAAAGAAAAACACTGAATAAAATAAAAAATTCAGCGGGTTTTGTTTTTTCTGAAAAGAATCGTATATTATTTCTCATGTACATTTCCATTCATATTAATTTTGATAAACGCTCTTATCACTTTTCGCTCTTCCAAATCACCAAACGCACGATTTATTTCATCTAAAGTATACGAATGACTCAAAAGTTTTTCCAAGGGAAGTTTGCCATCTTTATAAAGTTTGGCAAACCGGGGAATATCTTTGTCCGGACAAGAAGCGCCTCCCCAGCTGCCTCTAATTTGCTTTCCCGAAATAAGGGCATGAGGGTCGAGTTTTATTTTGTCTCCTGCTTTAGGATGGGTAGCAAAAACACACAATCCCCCTCTATTTCTTACAACATCAAAAGCTTGTTCAATGCTAGATGTAACACCTGCGGCCTCTACACTATAATCCACGCCTATCCCTTCGGTAATCTGCATTAGTGCCTTTACCGGATCTTCTTTACTACTGTCAATACAATGTGTTGCTCCAAAATCTTTAGCTAACCGCAATTTATCTTCCTCTACATCTACTGCAATTATTTTGTTGCATTCAAATAACCTAAGCGCCATCAAAGCACTCAATCCTATCCCCCCCAAACCAAATACCGCTATATTACTTCCTTTTTTGGGGTCTATTTCATTAAAAACAATACCTGCTCCAGTTGGAATGGCACAACCAAAAAGCACAGCCACATCTAAAGGAATACCTTTAGAAAGTTTTATACAACGATTCTCAGATACTACCGCATATTCATTCAAAGTTGTCACTGCTCCCGCGTTAATAGTAACTTCACCTTTTCGATACTTACTACCCCCTGCTTCTATTCCACTACCTTTTATCCAGGTAAGAATAACATGATTACCTGGTTTAACTTTCGTTACTTTTTCTCCAACCTCAATCACAACTCCTGAACCTTCATGACCCAATAGATGTGGCAGATATTTATCTACTCCACGATAACCTCGAATCTCCATCAACTGGCTGCGACAAATACCACTATAGGCGACTTTTACCAATACTTGACCGCTGTTAAGCTTAGGAATTTTTATATTGTCTTCAACAACCAGACCATTATCATATAATACAGCTGCTTTCATTTTTATTGCTATTAGGTACTCTATCACATAAATATCCGTGCTAATCTGCTTATTTTAGTGCAAGATGCAATCCATAATTTATGTTTCAATGCACCATAACACCCTCCTATTTTAAAGAAGTTATAAACTAAGCAACCTCTAAATAATTTTTCTTACGAAAAACCCACATTTTATTTATAATAAAGGCAAGTATAAAGATGATGGGAACTATAATAGCCTGGCTCACTAATTTTCCCATACCAAGGCTAACGAAAGCAATGAGAAGTCTCTGATTTAAAATATACATAATTACATTTAACAAGATAAACTTTAATAGAACTTTCCTTCCTATTTTGCGAAAAACAAAACGACCATTAGTATAATAGTTAAATAACACCGCAAGAACTGTGCTAATGGTAAGAGCTAATCGGTAATCAATACCCAATATCACCAAAAATGTATAAGCGCAATAGCCAAAAATAGTATTTATTACGCCAATAAACAAGAACCGGCAAAACTGACTCTGCCACAATAAACTGATAAATGAGCCAACCGACATAGATTCTTGACCAGTAACATTTAGCAAACGGTTACCCCGGCCAAGGATAACACATTTTAATATTTCAAAAAACCAGAATAAGATAAGAAATGTTCGGTTTTTCCCAAGAAAATAATACCCTTGTTTTTCTATAAGCTGATTGCTACTAATTAACCTTTCAATTCGGTTGTCAAGTATTTGTTTAGCATTGTAACGGCAAAGTATATCTTCTTCTGATAACTCCTTGGGTGAATCAGCAATCTCCTGTAAGATGCGAATTCTAAGAGACGCCACATTTATATTCACAAAATGGAAGTATCCATAGGCGAGTGATGCGTAAGCAATAATATCTAGTGAAAGATAAGAAATAAAATCTAGATTGATTTTCTGTCGAGAATGAACTAAGAAAGCTAAAAATAGCATAAAAATCAACCCGAAGCTAAAACCACAGAGAATACACTTCATCTGGCTACGCCCCTGGTTAAACCTTGATGCAATCACATGGGCAAAAACATTACCCATCATACCAAAAATAGGCGCTAACACTAATAGCTCATAACCTTGTAGCTTCACCAGATTCTCCTTTAACTCACTTTAAGTTGATTATTAATTTACAATTTTTACACCACCGCTGATAAATGTATCAATTAGCGGATAATATAATTTCATACATCCTCATACCACCAGATGACCTTCCTGTGGTAAAGGTTATGCGATATCTTTCATACTTACATGGATTGGCAATTTTATAAGTTCGTCGTTCATTTACCTTCCAAGTGGACACATTATTCTGCACATCTAACAATATCCATTCCCCACTAAGAGAACGTCCCTCTACTTGTCAAGACAAAGGCATGCGATATATTGAATCTACATTAACCGGCATTGTTAATATAGTATAGCTGGTAGCCCTTGATTCCATTTCAACATTAAAAGAATGATGGAATACTTAAGCATTTCCTTGCTTTTGCTGTAACATTTAGATTTTCTTCTAAGTCTTGCGAGGAAATGACGAAGCAGGCTGTTGTAGCCCTCAATGGTATATGTCTCGGTCTTGGATTGAACATGCAGCTCTTTAGGCAGAAATTTTTCATAAGGTTTCCAGTCGTCGGTTGCTACCTTTCCGATCTTGATATCCTGGATGGCATCCCACAGATGTCTTCCGGTTTCCGTGCTACGGTCGCCAAGTACGCAGTTGATGAATTTTTTGCCATATCTATCAACAGCAATCCATATCCAACAGTAGTTTTTTTTAAAGAGACGTAGATATGCATTTCATCCATTTCCACGATTTCTATTACGGTGTCAGACCGAAGCTCATCGACAGCTTCGCCAAACGCTCTTATCCAGTTGTAGACAGCAACATGACTGCATTTGAGATTCGGCCTATAGAGCGAAAACCAAGCCCTTCAAGATAAAGCTCAAGCGCTTGCCGTTTGAGCGTAAAGCTTTTGCCGCCGCCACAATGCTGTACTGTGTGTCTGTCTCCACAAGATTTACACTTATGGCGCTGGCGTCCCTTGACGATGCCATCTTTTGTGCTTTCTTCGCAACCACACTTAGGACAGGTTATCATGAAAATTCCTCCTCTATTAGTAATAATACGGGTGGAATTTTACCATAGCTATACTAAATTAACAATGCCAAAAATGGCAGTAACTGTGTTATCCTTCTCTATATATATTCAATAGTTTTATCCATAGAGCAAAAAGTTGGTTATAGAATCGCCCTTTTGCTGTTATATGATACTTATTATCAATATTCTCAATCCAACCATTTTTAACCATGGTACGGAACCTCGGCAATATTAAAGCTTCATTAGTAAGGATCTGCCTGATCTCTTGGTAGCCACCCCCTTTTTCTTTAGCTTGAGCCACAAACCTAGCAATAGTCATAGAAGGACTATCATCTTCTAAAGCCACATATGTTATAATATAAGTTAGCACAACTGACACATAGAAAATTAACACATGTAAATTTTCCCATACACCGTGGGGCAAAAAACTATACCTTTTATTCAATAAATAAGCAAGTATCAAACCGGTGACTAAAACCACCATAAAAATGAAAAATATAGCCATAATAGGGTTAATAGAAAATGGAATCCGAAATCTTAGTGAAATTAAATGCAAAAATATCGCAATTATAACTAACGTTATGCAAAATAATGAAATTTCCATAAGCTATTTACTTGTCCCCGACCTCTGAATTCTCTTACTGCGATACCTTTTGCCAACCTGTCGAATCATCAAATCCAAAAAAAAGTGTCCTACTGATAAGAAATTCTTTAATTTAAGTGCTTTTGATGTTCCGGTTTTTCTTTCCTGTGATGTAACTGGAATTTCCACATAACTCATTCCCTGATCCAAAAGCCGAGTAATAATATCTGCCTGGAAACTATACCCATGATAATCCGTATGCCAACGCATTACATTACATGTCAAATGCAATGCCCCACCATTATAGTATTTAATCCGATAGCCACTAACAGTGTTAACAATAAAGGTATACGTTTTTGAAAACAAATTCCTAATAAAAGAGCGGCCTTCGATTCTGGTATGGTAGGGAATAATTATATCTGCTTTCCCCAAAGAATTAAAAATTTTTAATAAGGTTTCTTTGGGTTCGGCATTATCACCGCTAACTAATTTATAATATTTCCCCTTTGCCATAAAAGCACCATCAATATAATTCTGAGCAAGCCCAATATTCTCTTTTCTTACTTTCATAGAAATGTGATAATCTGGATGCTTTTTAATATAATCATAAATTACTAGTTCAGACTGATCTGTTGAGGCATCATCTATAACTATAATTTCATAAGAAATCTTAGTCTCAGCTAAAGCGGAAAATATGGTATTAAATGTATCGATAATATTGCCTTCTTCATTGTAGCATGGTATAAAAACTGTAAGGTCTTTCTCCCATTTATAGGGTATAAACTTTGGGAGAGTCTTTGCATTCAAGTAATCATATATATGAATATGTTTATCTTTATTCCTCAAGTCTGATTCAGTCATTTTTTCCTCTCATTTTTATGATTCATTTTATTCAACCACCGTTAATACAACAGACGTTAACTTGATAGATGGATATGAATTCTTTTTTAGCTAGAATGAAGGCACAGAATAACAAAAACTTGAACTCTGAACAAATGCTATGTCTCGTAAAGGGCGTAGATATTTATTAATTTCCTTCTTTGGAACAATCAAGGGATGGGATAATCATATTTTCCAAAAATTCTTTTCTCTTTAATAAAGGTTCAGTATCTTCATTAGGTCGCCCATACTTTACTTGTGGAATAACCCTGTGATTATGGCTAATCTCAATATTACAGAAAACAGGTTCTTTCTTATTAAGCACTTCATCTACAGTCCCATTTATCCGGTTATTCTTTGAAATATTTATAGTGTGGAAGCCATAAGCTTGGGCTATCTTGCAAAAATCAACCTCTGGCAATCCACCTTCTACTGAAGAAGCAATATAAGAAGAATCCAACCATTGATCCTGAGTCTGCCTAATCATGCTGTACCCATTATTGTTTAAGAGAAAAATCTTTATTGGTAGTTTATGTCTAATAATAGTGGCTAACTCTTGCAGGTTCATATGCAAGCTTCCATCGCCAGTTACGCATATTATTTCAGATTTGTTTATAGCAAAGGATGCCCCAATGCTTGCAGCCAATGCCCAACCCATCGCTGTATTATTCCAATCATGAAATAAGCGCTGATTTTTCTTAAATTCAAACCCTTGCATCATCCAAGCTAAACAACAACCTGTATCAACAATGATCTGATCCCCTTCTTTACACTTATTAGAAAGTGTTTTAACAAAAACATAGGGGTTTACATCATCCTCTTTGTAATAACTTAAGGAACAAACAGGATATTTATTCTTCCATAATGATATTTGCTTTAACCAGACAGAAATATCTTTCTTCTCTATGTCTTTAACCTTAGGATTTAATTTTTGAAGGAAAAGTTTGGCATCACAACGTATAAGCAGGTCTATATCTAATCCAAATCTTTTAAACTTATTTAACTCGTTTTGGTCAATATCAACTACTACTTTCTTTGCTTCCCGCGCGAAAGTATTAATGGGGCTGCCAGTCGCTTTTGTGTCTAAACGGGATCCTATGGATAAAATAAAATCTGCGTTCTGAACAGTAAAATTTGCATAGCGAGTGCCATGAGTGCCAAATGTGCCAACATATAAAGGGTGGTTAGAAGGAAGGAAATCGGCAATGGCCCATGTAGGTGCAAAAGGCAATCCCTGTGTATTTAGAAATTCTTCGGCCTCTTTACCAGCTCCAGCCAAACGTATACCCCAACCTAATATTATTACTGGCCTCTCTGCTTTTTTAAGCATTTTTATACAAAGATTGATCTGCTTATCAAGAGGATCAGACATATCTTTTTTATTAGGTACGGTAAAACCTTCCAATTCTTCTGGGTTAATCTCCACTCTCTGTAAATTATCTGGGATATCAATCAATACGGGACCAGGTCTACCATCTCTAGCCAAGTAACAAGCCTTTTCTAATTCATAACGTATCTGTTTTGCATCTTCAATTTGCACAGCATAGTTTGTAACATGTTTAAACATTGGCACAATTTCTGTTTCTTGGAACCCTATCTGTCTTACGCCAGTATCTTTCTTTTGCCTAAAAGTCGAAACTTGTCCAGTTATATATAAAACCGGCACCGAATCGTAATATGCTGAGCAAATACCAGTTAAGAGGTTTGTAGCACCTGGCCCACTTGTTGCAATAGCTACGCCCAAATTCCCTGTCACCCTGGAATAGCCGTCAGCTGCCATAGCTGAAGCTTGTTCATGTAGAGAACATATATGTTCTAATCTTTTATGTTTAGCTACAGAGTCAATTAAATGTGCAGATGCCCCCCCAGTAACTATAAATACATGGGTGATACCTTTTTTTGATAAAAAATCAGCTACATAATCAGATAGTTTCATAAATGGCAAAATCCTTCAATACCAAAACATTTTATCTTTAGCAGTTACAAAAAGTGACCCTTCATAATGAGTCATAGGCATATCTTCAAATTTTAACACAGGATTCCAACCATTCTTCTGTGCAAAAAATTTAATTCCTAGCCTTTTAAAATGCTCAAATAAAACAATTGCATTCTCTTTATCGTGCACGCTTAATACACCATCCATATTTTTCCAATCATTTTTGTCTGTAGTACAAACTAATACTTTCTCATAACCCTCCACATCCATTTTAACAAGGTCACACCCGCTTAATATTGATTTAAAAGACTTTGTCTTCACAGATATTTTCTCAAGCTTTCCGTAAGGATTTAACTTAGCTCCGACGATATGACTGCCTGTCGTATTCCCAAGGACACGAACAAATTCTCTCTCTCCATTTTCGCTAGCTACGGCCATATTGTTATACTGTATATTAAGTATACTATTCAACGCGACATTATTTTTTAATATTTCGAAATGAACCGGATCGGGTTCATAACAAGTGACCTCATAACCGCATTTGCTTAAAATTATGGAATGGAGCCCTAAGTTCGCTCCGATATCCAAAACTTTTTTGTATCTAGACCTATTTTGCCAATAAAAACTAAGCATAATTAATTCGTCGATGTCAAATAAATTAAGTGAATCTATTGTTCCCATGGAATGATACGGAAAGGTTAACTTACCAAAAGGACCAAATTCAATATTATGTCCGTTCTTTTCACAAAAGAGACTTTCAATTTCTTTACGAGCAACATTTTTCAATAAATTATAAAGCGGTACATTGGGAGCATGATATGCAGTTACTGTAGGCAATGCTACAAAAAGATTGTTAAGTATTTCAGATTTTGTATTCATTTCTCTCCTTTTTTTCTTATTAAAAAATCATTGCCATATCGTCTAAGCTTATACATATTGGAATCGGCTTGTAATTTTTTAGAAAGTTTTCCAGATCCCCACATATCAAAAACTACGCTTAAATTTCGGCCACCAACAATATTGCGGGGAGATTTAATAATCCATTCACAACATTCTACAACATCATCCATTGGTGTGCATTCACTACTATATAACTTATCCTTTGTTTTTTTATAATTTTGTCCGGCATTTTCGCTTGCCTTTAGCGTCTGTTTATGAATCTTTGTCTTAACCCATCCCGGCCCAAGAATTGTAAAACGAGTATCAACAATTTCTGCATCAAGAAGTTCACACATTTTAATTAGAGCTATCTTGGATAAGGTATACGCCGAATAATTAACTGTAGCATTATTTGTTCCGCCACCAGCAAAAAACAAAACACATGGACCGAGTTCTTGTTTTTTGTTTCGATTAGGCAATAACTCATGAACTACATTTAATTGACTTATCAGATTAATATTTACAGACTCTTTCCAGTCCTTAAAATTATTATCTAAAAATGGGCCAATGGGTTCTTGTGTACCCGCACAGAGAATAAGCACATCCCATTCAGGACAAATAGATTTTAGTTTTGAACAAGCTTTCTTTATTTCTTCTACACAACTCAAATCACAAGAAACAATACGTACGCCTTTATCTTTTAATTTATCCAAAATAGGAGAATTCGTCCTATAAGTGCCAAAAATTTCCCATCCTTTTGGAATCCAACTATTGCATAGAGCCATACCTATGTCGCTTGATATAGAAATAATAATAACCTTTAAATTTTCTTTTTTCACGTATTATTATAAAATTAAAATGGGCCTTTAAACCAATCTCCTGGCACATCATGTGGAAAAGTTCTTTCGATATTTGAAACTTCTTTTCGTATACTCTTATTTAGCATTTCCGTAACCGTCTTAATAATATCTTCAGCGCCTCGATAAAAACACTTTGTTAGAGAAAAGCTTGT
Source organism: uncultured Vicingus sp. (assembly GCA_964360245.1). GTDB lineage: Bacteria > Bacteroidota > Bacteroidia > Flavobacteriales_E > Vicingaceae. The sequence goes on along the minus strand of CAYHWX010000060.1, from coordinate 10,537 downwards.
GGGCGTTGGATAATCTGGTAAAGCAATACGCTGTGGCGCTTGTTTTAAATCACCATAACAATCCATACAAACACGTGCAATAATTTCTCCACCAATAGAACCTGTGGCCGTCCCCGTATCTAACATTAATAACCTTCCGGTTTTTCTAACCGATTGAAAAATCGACTCCCAATCAATAGGACTTATAGAGCGTAAATCAATTAAATCACACGAGATTCCCTCTTTTTCTAATATTCCAAGGGCATGCAATGCCTCTATAGCCATATACGAAAATGATATTATAGAAATATCTTTACCTTCCTTTAAACGATTTGCTTTCCCCATAGGAATACGGTAATTCCCTTCAGGGACATCTCCTTCGAGATTATGAAGCCACCTATGTTCTAAATAAACAACCGGGTTATTATCAAATATACTCGAAAGAAATAACCCCTTGGCATCATATGCAGTTGCAGGCATGATTACTTTAATTCCTGGGATATGCGCAAGCCACGCCTGTAAACTCTGTGAATGAGTAGGGCCTTGTCCCCAGCCACGCCCTATTATCAAACGAATAGTAATAGGAACAGAAGACTGTCCTCCGAACATAAAGTGCCATTTGGCGGCATTATTCACAAGCTGATCCATAGCCAAAAGGAAAAAATCCATTCTCTGATGGCACATAATTGGCCTAATGCCATTTAACGAAGCACCAATAGCCACACCAGTCATGGCATTTTCAGCAGTTGGCATATCGAAAACCCGTTCTTTTCCAAATAATTCTTTAAGACCTAACGTTGTACCAAAAATCCCTTTGGGATCGTCGATACCCAAACCATAGGCAATAACGTTCTTATCAAACCTCATTGCCTCAACATACGCTTCGTTTATAGCTTTAGCATAGCTAATTCGTCTCATTGCACACTTTCATCAAATAGGTGTTTAAGAATCTCGTCCTGTTCAGGAAATTGAGATTTTTCAGCAAATCCGAAAGCCTCTTCTATTTCTCTTAAAATACTTTTATCAATGTCTTCAATTTGCTTTTTTGAAATTACATCTTCTTTTAAAAGTCTCTTTTCTAAAAACCGAATAGGATCTCTTTTTTTCCAAAGGGTAAACTCTTCCTCTGTACGGTATCCAATATCATTATCATAATTAGGCCCACAATGCTCTCTCCACCTATATGTTTTAAACTCAGAGAAAAAAGGACCTTTCCCTTGATGGATCAAATTAATTACAGATTTCACTTTTTCATAAACTTCTAAAACGTTATTACCATCGCCATAAATAGCAGGACATCCCATTGCCTCTACCATCTTATAAATTTTCCTCTCCTCAGGCTGACGAACCCTTAAATGAGTATAAACTGAGTAAAAATTGTTTTCGCAAATAAATAATACCGGAAGCTTTTTTAAAACAGCGAAATTAACAGACTCATAAAAAACGCCTTCTTCCACAGCTCCATCTCCAAGAAACACACAGCTTATCTGGTTTGATTTATGTAATTTTATGGAAAGCCCTAAACCCACAGCAACAGGAATAGTTCCTCCAACAATAGCAGTGCTGCCCATAAAACCAACGCTTTTATCTATTAAATGCATAGAGCCACCCATACCCTTAGAACATCCTGATATTTTACCGTAAATCTCTGCCATCATCTTTTTTAAATCACCACCCTTGCCTAAATAATGTCCGTGAGAGCGATGAGTACTTAAAACGAAATCATTTGGCCGCAACAAAACACCAACTGCGGCAGCGATAGCTTCCTGCCCAATACATAAATGCGTAGGACAACGCATTTTCCCTTCATTATATTTTTCCGCAATCTTTTCCTCGGTAAAACGGATTTTCTTCATCCGCCGCAATAGTTCGATCTTAATCCTTGAACTTTCTTTTATGATTTCTTTCATAGTGATTTTTTTTGACTTCGCTTTAGGGATTGCACTTTAAATTACAGTGGTATCAATAAAATATAGCTTAATTTGCTAAATAATATAGAAAGCATTAAATATTCAAATATTGGATACTTATGACTGCAGCACTTCACTCAACTGGATAGGCCATTAAAATATATTACTTTTTTAAGGAATAAACCAATAATAGTCGCCAGTATAACCTATTTCTTTAAAAAAACTTTTCCATTCGTCAACTTGCATAATTGTTTTAGCCGTTAAATTCCACATCATCATTAACTCTTTTTCATATTCATTTCTATAGGCATCAACGGTTATATAGCTTTTGCCTCTGCTAACACGTTCAATTTCTCTTAAAGCTTGAGCGCACTCGTCGCGTTCTAAATTATGCACAGTATTAATAGCTATCACTACATTAAATGATTTATCTGGGAAATCAAGTTTTGTCGCATTCCCTACTTTAACATGAGCTTTCATATCATCGATTGTATTAGCAATCGCATATTCCGAAATATCAATACCTTTTACTGTTATTCCTGGGATAATTTGGACAAAATCGTGCAACATAAATCCCTTACCACAACCAATGTCTAACACAGAACTAGAAGAAGTCAAACCAAAATGTTCCTTAAATGTAGGGATAACTGGCTGCCAAAACCTGGGATTATAATTAAAACCTCCATACCCATGCTTTCTATCGCCATCAAAAAATTCTTTTCCAAATTTACGAGCAATTGCGCGGTCTTCTTCTGCTTTACTAGCACCTCTTTCTTTTACATTACGTTTAGTTTTAGGGTAATTTACTAACAAGTCAATCTCTTTGCCCATTTATATTCCTCATTTTCATTAAATTTAAATAAATGCCCTATGCATTTGACTCCTAATAGTAGCTTATGAAAAATATTTTTACATTTTCGGCAAAAATATATTTTTTACGATGTCTTGAATTCCGCTATTGGTAAGGTTTTAAGATAATTTTTAACAGCGTCCAACTTTTGAACTCTTCCAACTCGTTCGGGTTAGGAGTTAAATGCATAAGCATTATTAAATAAAAACTAAATTTTAAGACTCTAAACGATTAAACAGTAAATTAATGACTTATATCCATTAGTTTAAAATAGAGACAAAAGAGCTAAGCTGTTCTAATATCATTATTTATGAAAAAAGTTTTTCAAAATTCTAAATTGTTACAACAATTTAAGTTTAACAATTCAAATCCAGCTTCTTCATAGTTCTAATGTTATACCAATTATCTTCGTCTTTTAGTTTTCCAGATTTAAATTTATCAACAATTTCTTTTATAGCATCGTCAACGCAATATTTTGGCTTAAACCCTGTATTCAATAATTTCTGAGAACAAAGCCTATATGACCGTGGATCGTTAGATTCACTAACAACAATTTTGGCAGGAATATATCCCACCACTTTATTCGCTATATCTATAATGGAGATATTTTCGAAACCTGCATTATAAACACCAGATAACATATTTCCATTTTTAAGAAAATGCAAATAAACTCCTACCATATCTTTGAGATGAATATTAGGACGTGTCTGATTCCCGCCTAATACAGTAATTTTTCCATTTGCTAACGCCTGCATAGTAATCATATTCACCGAGAGATCTAAACGCATTCTTGGAGAATAACCACATACAGTAGCTGGACGAATGATTTGAATACATATTTTATCCTGGTAACTCATAAGCACTCTTTCGCTTATCATCTTAGTCTTGTTATAATCTGATATAGGAACAAGAGGAAGCTCTTCAGTTACCTCTGGCTCATCTTTCACACCATAAACACTGCCAGAACTTGCAAGAATAAACTGCTTTACTTTATGTTGTATGGCTCGCTCAACTAAACGCATAGTTGATAAAACATTTACTTCCCATGCCACCTTAGAATTCAACTCACCACAAGGGTCATTAGCAACATTAGCTAAATGAATAACAACGTCAACTTTTTCCATTGGAATTTTTTCGGCATTACGCACGTCTTCACGGATAACTCTTAAATTCTTATGTTCTTTAAGGAAATTGCCGAACCACATTATATCTACGACTGTAACATAGTGGTCTTCGTCTAAAAGAACCTGGGTAAGAACAGTCCCCACATAACCGCATCCACCTACTACCAGTATGTTCATTCTTTTCCTTCCCTAATTTGAAAATCAAAGGTTATATTAAAAAGTAAGTAAACTCATTCCACCCTTGAGAAATTTTTCTTTTTTTATAGATTCAGCATTACCAACGATACGAACGGCTTGTGCGCCTGCAAGCTGACCTATGAATGTAGCGAGGTCTAGTGGTAAATCTTTCACTGCTGCCAAAGAAGCTATTGAGCAGAACGCATCACCTGCGCCAACAGTATCAACTATAGACTTTTCAAAAGGCCTGCAACTACATTCCGGTTCTCCCGTCTTAATACCAATAGTATCAGTGGCACCGCGAGTTAACCAGCTATAGCGGGCGCCGAGTTTGCCATGTAAATTCCTCAATGCTTGAGCAAAATCAATATTCCTGCGGCCGCAGGCCAGAGTTATTTCCGCTTCATCTAAAGAAAATGAATCTGCCCGGTAATACTGCCTGTCAATGATATTAAAACCGTGGTTATAACTATTAGTCTGGCAATTAAGGGAAAGAAAAGGCGACTTCTTTTGCACAAGCTCCCTGACTTTTTCCTGCATCAGGCCATGCCCGAAATCCATCACCATCACTAAATCATAATCCTTTATGCAGCCATCAATGAAGCTGCAAATCAAAGATTGAATCTCTTCGCTGAGGCATTGCTCGTCTATTACATTTAAAGAAAATAGTTTAGATAATTCTTTACCCTCATTAAGGGTCTCAACAAAACGCTGCTTTATAATAGTGGTAAAATCCGGGCATCGGATTATATCATCCTCATAGGGTTTAATATACTTAGCCAAAGCCGGCTCAACCCAGGGCTCCGTACCCACTATGCTTAAGAGCTTAATATTAGGAGTAAATTGTTTTACGTGGCGGAAAACTGCCAGTGCCCCTCCTGCTTGGGTATCTTCGGATAAAAACCTGGTTGAAATAATACGGTTCTTCGAAGTAAGGCCCTGCACTTTTACCGTAGAATAACGGTCAAATATAATATCGCCGATAATCAGGACTTTTAAATCTTTAAAGCTTTCCACTATATCCCGGAATTGATTAGGAGTATAGCGCTCTGCCAATTTTCTGCAAAATTCCTTCACCTCCGGCAGGTAAACATCAAAATGTTTATTAAGCAGCTTGGTAGAGCTAAAAACCACCGAACCCACATAACAAACCTTACCTCCCAGGCGCTCAACCGTCTGAATATCATCATAGATATTGCCGGTCACATCCACCTGCGGATTTTCATATTCCTTGCCTTTACAGTATATATGCGGCTGGACACATTCAATTGCTTCGGTTGCAGCGAGAAAAGGAACCACCACTACATAATCAATATATTCCAAAGAAGTCAAATATTTAACTCTTAGTTCATCGTTAAAATACGGCCTGCCAGGGCCCTTGTTAACATAGTCTTCTCCGGTAATAGTAACCACCAAGAGATCACCCAGGGCTTTGGCCTCTTCAAAATGGATAATGTGGCCGGGGTGAAGAAGGTCAAATGTCCCATGGCACTGCACAATCTTCTTTCCTTCTTTCTTAAGCCGGGCAAAAAACTTGGGGGCATCCGAAAATGGGACGATTTTACGCGAAGTAGGCATCTTTGTTTCCTTTTTTAAATGATTACTTTTCTTTTCCATTTTTTTAAGTGATTATAAACTATTTTCTTAATATTACCATGTATTGTATATACGATGGTTTATACAAGCAATTGCTAAGGCATTCAAGAGAATAGTTTATAATCACTTTTTTTTATGAGCGGCGAAAGTTATTCCTTATGGATATATTCAAGCGGTTGTTTTTTTAGCTCGGTAAAATTATTAGATACCCAATCAATGGTCTCGCGTATTCCTTGCTCTAAACCGATACTGTCCTTCCAGCCCAATTCATCACGCAGCTTCCTGTTATCTAATAAATATGCCGCGTCCTTTCCGGGGCGCTCGTCAACAATCTCAACACATTCTTCAAAACTTCCATTCATCATATTACAAATCATACCCACTAATTGCCTTATCGAAATATACGAATCCGTGGAGATATGATAAGTTTCCCCCGCGGGGGCGGCCTGGGCAATCTTTAAAGTCGCGGACGCCACATCACGGATATGAATAAAAGAACGCACAGAATGCCCTCCTCCGTGCAATTGTATTTTCTTGCCAAGTTTAATAAAAAGGATTGAGCGCGGAATAATCCTATAGATATGCTGCCCAGGGCCATAGACATTGGCTGCACGCGTAAAAACTACCGGAAATTTATAATGATTAAAAAATGTCCGCAAGTGTAAATCGCAAGCAGCCCTTGAAGCTGCATAAGGCGTGCTTGGATTAAACGAAGCCGTTTCAGTTATTTTTCCACTACAGCTACCGTATACCTCTGGCGTTGAGACATGAACGTATTTCTTTAGAAAATCAAAATGTCTTAATTTGTCATGCAATTTAACATTTCCTATAACGTTAGTCTGATACCAGTGTTCGGGATGTTGCCAACTTTCAGCAACCATACTCTGCGCAGCAAAATTTACGATATAATCAGGACGAAATCCGCGAATAACTTCGACTATACCATAGGTGTCACGATTTAAATCAAGCTGTTCAAATTTAAATGAACCATTTGACTTGTTAATCTTATTCCATTTATAAGGTAAAAATGCATCTATTTGTTCTTTAGAACGACTCATACCTAATATCTGAAGTCCTTCAGAAAGACAATATGCTATAAAACTTGCTCCAGAAAATGAATTACTGCCTATTACTACGATTCTCTCACTCATTTTTTTCCTCTCTAATTTGCTTTATTTAACCACTGCATTAACATATGTCCAACTATTAGCTGTAAATCCTCAGATATCTGCATATCGTTTACTGCGAAATGTATAGAAATATCTACTAGACCCTTGCAATTACCGCCATTAAATCCGAGTATGGCACAAGTATTCATCTTCTTCTTTTTTGCAGTTTCAACGGCTCTTAAAATATTGTAAGAATTGCCGCTGCCAGAAAGAACAATTAGAATATCACCTTCCTTCCCCAGTGTTTCTAATTGGAAAGAAAATATATTCTCATAGCCAATATCATTGCCTAAACACGTCAAAACAGCCTGATTAGCAGTTAAAGCAGTTACCTTGATACCTTTTCCATTAACTTTTGCTATAGGATATAAAAAATCATTCGCTATATGGATTGCATTTGCAGCACTACCGCCATTCCCACATAAAAAAATATGCCTATCTTTTTCCCATGCCAATTTGATATCTTCCGCTAATTCATAAACTGGAGACCAATCAAAAGAACACAAGCAATTACATAACCTTTTTTGATAATCCGCGAAAATATTATCTACCATATTATCCTATTAATCCTTAAATTTAAAATTTTTAGATAAGCTGAGAGATGTTTTTATTATTTTCTTTTTAATCATTACACCAATAATTTGACTTTTTTTTCATTTTTTCATCAAAGCAATTTATGGACTATTTTTTGGAATAGAGAAGATTTATCTCGCACACAGTCTAAAGCTTCTTCATATGACTTGCAGATGTGTCCACCTACCATACTAATATCGTCAGTACGGACGTCGATTGCACCTGCGTTCTGTGGCAGCACAAAATACCGATCCTGCCACCGGACAATGTTAAACCCAGACAACGCATCAACAAGAAGCGGCTCAGGTGCAAATGATAACAACGGATGTAATTCGCCTAAAGATCTTCGCATTACAACACCTGGAATGGGATATCTAACCTTTAGATCAACGTGGGCAAAGCTATGGGGAATACCAAAGTACGCGCCTAACCATTCGGTAACATCAAACATCCCGATGGTCTCTACATAACGTGGTGTAGCAGTAGAAGCAAGATGTGCTATCTGCGACTCGACTTCCTCGACTGACGTACCCACAAAACCGCCACGAGCAGGTAGATCAGTTAAAGGAGCAGAAACCGCACCAACCCACTGCGGGGCAACATAATAAGACCCCATCCAACGTAAGATGTTGAAGGGCCAAATTTCGGCAATAAATTCTATCTTATTCCTCGAAATAAGATTATCTGAATTCTCATAATTAATGTCGTTGGCTTGAATGCAATAGAGAAAATATTCGCATTTATGACAAATAGCGGTGGTACTTCGGACGAGATTACGCACCTTCTCAGCCTCGGCACCATACCAGAGAGCTAATAGATCGTTGTCATAAATGTTACCGATTTTAAACTTATAACATAAATTGACATCGCCCTGATACGAGATACGAATAAACTTGAAAGGTGAACGACAAGCAACCTGCATCTCTGGAAAGGAACCGTTCTGAAAGTGTGAGCCAGGAGAACACGGGGTTCTTGCATTTGGATTGTCCGATATTACCAGTCCATCGCTCAGCAACTTGAAGGAATTGGGATATTTCTCCCGCAAGGAAGAAGCACGATAAAATGGGGAAGTAAGAGAAATACGATAGTGTCCATCGATGACCCTTAAGGCTGCCACGTCTAACAATTCCTCGACACGATCCATAATGGGAGCTATATTCTCATTGAGTAAAACCTCATTCTGATCACGAAGAGTCATAGCAATAAAACCAATGTGGTCAAAACCGTTCTCTTCCCAAAAGTCTACAGCCTCAACAATTTCTTCAATATTGCTCCGCATCATGGTATAATTTACCATGAAGAAGGCCTTAGGATTGCGGGATTTGATAGCGTCCTTGAATGCGAGAATCCTTTCGATAGACTGTTCAAAATTCCCACGACGCCGAATTTTCTCATATGTTTCCTTATGTATCCCATCGAAAGAAACAGTTACATTTTGGAAATTACAATCTGCAATCTCCGAAATTAAGGACGGAGTAAACAAAGTACCATTCGTTACAAGATCAATCCTCATGCCGATTTCAGAAAGACCTTGAACAATCTCCGCAAATCTTGGATGTGCCACCGGCTCGTATAACGATCCAAGTTTAGCCCACTTCCCCTTTAAACCTTTTAATTTTTGAACAAAATTTACATCTATCAACTCTTTGGTAGGATTTTCATAGCTTACATGGCACATAATACATCGGAGGTTACAGGTATAAATTGGTTCAATTTCAATTACCTCAGGTAGTCCAAATTCAGTTAAAGGTGTTGGACTATAGAGAGGATCAAACTTATACCACGAACCATATTCATCAACTTGCTTTTCCAACTCCTCTTTATTTGTAGTACGCAAAATATCCGGATGGTTCCGCTGTTGCTCGTTATTAAGATCAATTGGCCCAAGCGCTTGTGGTATAATATAAAACATGCTACCGTACTGAACGAAATTATATGTTCGATAGATTCCGATGAGTATAGGTATTCTTTCAGATTGCATATCTTCACTCACTACATAAACCCTACATCATTTGCCCTTACGCAAAGGCCATTATCAATTTTATATTGGTCGCTCGCCGGAGAGCAATTAAACCTGACAGGAGGTGGCACCGCAACACCGAAGCCCCATGAAACATATACCTTGGGTATGTTCAAGCTTCACCAATCCTCCGATATATTTTTGACTATAAACTATATGGAGCAAATAAAAATGGCATCCTAATCTATCTTCCATAATGCATGACCAGACAACATCAAATCCACTCTTTCAGCCCTTGTAATTTCTTCTGTATAATCCAGGGTGATGTGAAAGATGTACACGTACTCCCGATTGGAAGGAGAGAGTGTTGTATCTCTTTAAGGGTACAACTCAGTTACTCTTTCACCAAGCGTATTTGTTGAATTGTAAGAAGGTCCGGGTTACCGCTATAGGTTATATAAATACGATAATACACATATTCTTTTTTATTTTTTACATTCCATTCCTTCCACTCTCCTCCTTGTTTATAAATATTATCTTTCACTTTCAACAAATCTATCCATTTCACTTTATCGTTGCTTCCCTGGAAAACGAAATCCTTTGGCGCTCTGGTATGTTCATTCCCGTTTGGACTATCACCCTGCGCACGAATCCCTAGTTTATTTACCTGTGTAGGTTTAGAATACACTATTTCCACATATTCAGGATATTTTGAAGGTTTTGATGCATGCCAAATAACTTTATTTTCTTCCATGAGGTATTTAGGCGAACTCGAATCTTCGGATGGAAACAAATTTGATGAAGCAGTTATCGTTACGACTGTTGCTTCTGCACTTTTTTTACTGAAGTCATCTCCATAAGCTCCTTGAAAAACCGCTATGAAGGATGTCAATGCAATGCCAAAAAGTGGTAGTCCATATCTACGTATAGAACAAATTTTTTTATCTAATGTTTTACCATGTTTCATTGTCTTTTCTCCTTACAGGTTTTGTAATTTTACTTCCAAATTGTTTTAAATCTCTCTTTTATCAAGGATAATAAGTTCTGCATCCTAGATTCTTTCTTTGAATAATAAAGTTTTGTCTGCACCTTGAGTCTTAATAACTAAAATTGGGGTATCTCACTCTATTTATTATCAATTTGGTCTTCCACCTCCGATCGTTTCTTTGCCTTAATTATTCCTGGGCGGTTGCGGTCTT
>CAYHWX010000059.1:0-24401 GCA_964360245.1 uncultured Vicingus sp. | reverse complement strand
CGCTTTCTTACTTTTTAATACGCTTGATAACATGGCAACCCCTTGTTCAGTAAATGCAAAAGGTGTAGCTGGACTAAATTTTACCCCTCCGGGTAGGTTATCACAATTTGTGATAAGCTCATGCCATTCTGTTTTAGTAAGTTGAAACATAAAGTCACTAGGGAAACGGTCAAGATTACGTTTAACTGCTTGTTTTAAGGCTCTGTTTTCAACTTCGTACAATTCGGCAAGGTCAAAATCTAACATTATTTTTTGCCCTCTTACTTCATAAATTTTGTTTTCAATTTTTAGTAGTTCCATTTTTTGACTAAATATTTTTTTGATTTAAGCCGCCTTTAGTTGAGGGAATTTATTGTTTAATAAACTTAACTGTTTGGTTATGGTACTTTAAAAAATAAATCCCTTTTGCCAATTCGGTTATGGAAATAACTTGTTTTTTAGCCGAATTTAAAGATGCTATTTTTACTTGTTTACCAGCAATGTCGGTAATCGTTAATTGTCCTGTTGGAAGTTGATTAAACTCAATAGTAATAGTTTCTTTAGCAGGGTTAGGATAAACAGAAAAAGCATTGGCGTTCAACTCATTTATAGTGGTGGTGATAAAATCTACGTCCACCATTTCTGTTGCAATGGTACTTACGTTATGTGCGGTATCTATCGCAATGGAACGTATCATTCCACTGGTTGTTGGGTTATTTTCGTACCGAATGTCATTGGTAGCTGCCGAACCTACTAAAATAGTTTCACTTCCAGTTCTGGAGTGGTAGATTCGTAATTCATCCACATCGTAAGCACAGTCGCCACTTCTAAACGAAACATAGTTTCCAACTGTTAGGGGAGATAAATCTTGCCACGAATCAATAAAAACATTATCTACATAAACTTCGGTGATGCCTGTTGTTTTATCATACACTATTTTGTAATCGTAGTTTTGCCCGGCATTAAAATTATAAACAACATCTTTTTGTAGTGTAAACACATCGTTAACTACTTTATAAAATTGAAGTTTTCCATCGTCTTGTCGAAACCAAACAAAATAAGAATTTCCCCTGTTGGGCAACGAAGCATCATCGCTCATGTAATGAAATCCAGCTCTTTTGTTGGTGCCTGAGCCACTAATGGTGGCTTGGTAATGGTATAAAAATTTATTACTGTTGTTTTGATGGTATGCTGCATACAAATTAGTGTTGGTGTTAACTTGGTCGTTCTGATTTAGTTTTCCGCTAACAATACTCCAACTGCCAGAAGCATTTATCCAATCGGGATGAATCGCAATATCAAAATTATCGTTCAAGAAACCGTTATCATTGTTGGCTCTCCATTCGATGACATTGAAATCAGCTACTTGATAAAATTGGTGTTTTACTCCACTTCCTCCAACATTATCAATATCTGTAAAATTACTTACAAAGTCAGTAGTAGCAAAAGGTGCTGGTGATGCTGAAATGCTGGTTGTTGGGGCAATAATATCTTGAACACAAGAATAAACCACTTTCCAACCCAAACCAAGAGTTGATACATCGGAATAAAATTTTAGTGTTAATGCGTTTCCTGTGGAATTGATAACTGGTGGTAAAGTTGTTCCTGAATAACCTCCAAGCAATGGGTCGGAGGTTGATGTTCCATCATAAATCCAAAGAGAATCATATCCTACTTCCAAACCAAAAGCTAAAAAATTTAAACTTACTGAGCTGGCTCCTGTTGGTGCTATCGTATAAAAAAATGCTTCGTCATTTCTGTAATTTCCAAAATTTCCACCGGTATCGTACAAGGTATCGGAACAAGCAATAACGGAACAATCGGTAAATTTTTGTTCCAATAAATTCCATAACTCTGTGTAACCATCATCATAACCCAACGCCCAAATTCCTATTCCGCCAATGTTGAGGAGTTTTACCCAATCGTATCGAGCCGCCAAACTTTCTTCATCTCCCACAAATGCTTGTCGCCAATTACCTCCTGTTTGATAAATGTAATAGGGTGTTTCCGATTGAAAATCGTATTGACGATTACCGTAATTTCCTGTTGAGTTAGTTTTTACAAAGCTGTAAGTTCGTGAAGAAGAAAATGCACCAGTTGTGGCAGAAGGAATTGTTCCAGCAGTTGTTTCCCATTCGTAGCCATAATAAGGCAATCCAATTAATAATTTGGAGTTGGAAACGCCATTATCCAAATGATAGTTGATGGAACGAATTAAATTGTAGGAAGACCAAATTGAACCACTATACAAAACATCGGTTGGACCTGCAGTTCCACTTCCTCCATAATAATAACCATATCCCATAATAATAAACTGATCGACTACATTGTTTAAAGCCACAAAATCGAAAACATTGTTCCAATCAACCGAATAGGTTGCCATCGTTACCGTTGCACCAGGAATTGCAGCTTTTAATTGAACTGATAAATCAGTCATAAAGCTGGTTAAATCGTTTCTGTTACTACCCGAAACTCCTTCAAAATCGATATTTACGCCATCGGCATTTCTAAAATTTAACAAGACAATAATGCTATCAATAAAGGTTTGACGAGCAGTCATGTTGGTTAAAAAAGTATTGTTATTAGCCGAACCAAAATTGGTAACGCACAATTCTACTTTTGTTCCTGCAGCTTGTGCCATTGTTATGGAAGGAGTAGTTTTCCAGCTATGAATAGAAGTATAGCTTCCTGTTGCGGGGTCTAATTCGTAAGAAAAATAGGAAAATGTAGAAAGTAAATCAAAATCATAATTATTATAGGCTGTACCTACCCAATAGGGGTGCCAACCATAAACAGCATATTCTAAGTTACAAAGTGATTTGTTGGGATGTGCAACAATTTTTGCAACTCCTCCATTAATAGAATCCCATTGGGTTTCGGTAAAATTATCGTGAATTTTATAGTACTCACTTTGTTCTTGATGAATGGAAGTGAATTGTGCTGAAGTGATTACTGAATAAAATAAACCGAAAACGAAAAGTAAAAATTTTAAATTAATCATCTTAGTTCTTTATTAAACGAATGGTTTTTGAAGTATTTGCTCCTTTAATTTTAAGAAAATAGTTTCCTGCACTAAGGTTGAAAGATGCTATATTTAAAGGAATACTTTTTTGTTGGTAAGAGGTTTTTGTAAAAATAATTTTTCCACTTACATCAAAAAGTGTTAATTCCACTTCTCCTTTATTTTCTAGATCAATGGTAATATTTTGATGAAAAGGATTCGGATAAATTGAGCATATAAAAGTAGTTGGTTCACCTACTGAAGTTGCCATCATCACCCATATTCCATCAGCAATTATATTGGTAAATAAACCTGCACCATTTTCCGCTCTTACACTTACATAATAATCTTGATTGTAAATAAGACTTAAACTAGTTTGCGAAAAATTGGTAGCAGTTAAATTGTTTGTCCATGCAACCACATTAGAATCACCAGGTGTTGTTCCAATAGCATACCAATAACCAACTAAGGCAGAATGAACATCGGAAGAAGCATTCCAATTGGCATCTAATTGTGTATTGGTTAAAGTAGTGTCAATATCTGTTGCAACTCCATCTTCAACAACAAATGTAGTTGGAGGAGTCCAATCTACATTAATCAACTGTTCAGCAATGGAAGAAATATTATTGGCAGCATCGTTTACAATGGATTTTATTTTTCCACTAGGAGTAGCTGGATTTGGATTTTGAAAACGAATATCGTTGGTAACAGCAGCTCCAACGCTTACTGTTACTGAAGGATTTCGTGAACGAAAAACTTTTAATTGATTCACCGAAAGAGTAGCATTACCGCTTCTAAAAGAAATAAAGTCTCCAGTAGCAATTGGAGATGAATCTGTCCAAGAAGTAATAAAAGCATCGTTACGATAAACACTCATTTTTCCAGTTATTCTATCAAAAATTACTTTGTAATCATAAAGTTGACCAGCAACGGTTGTTAATGGCATATCCAATACAGGAGGTCCAAAAACATCATTGACAACTTTGTAAATTTGCAATTTAGCATCGTCCACTCTAAACCAAACAAAATAGGAATTTCCTCTATTCGTTAAGGTATCGCTATCGGCAAAAAAGTGAAAACCTGCTCTTCGGTTGGTTCCCGTACCACCAATTTTGGCTTCAAAATGATACAAGTAACGGTTGGATAAACTTTGATTTAAAGCTGCGGCAATGTTGGTATTCCCCTCCACCTCATCCGATTGAAAAAGAGAATTAGTGTTAATGCTCCAACTTCCAACCACACTTGTCCAGTCGGGATGAATAGCAGCATCAAAATTATCGGAGAAAAAACCATTATTGGCGTTTGCTCGCCACTCTGTTCCATCAAAATTAATCACTTGATAATAACTTTTTTCTACACCACTTCCGCCAGCATTATCTGCATCTGTAAAATTGGTCGTAAAATTTGTTGTTACCCATCCTGTAGGAGCACTTACGCTAGTAGTTGGAGGAATAATATCGGGACTTGCAGAAGTGTAATTAAACTCAAAACCGGGAGCATCAGTTGAACAATCTGAACGCAACTCTAATAAAATGCTTCCACCAGAAGAAGTTATTGTTGCAGGAATTGTTGTGCCAGTATAATAACCAATTAATGGAGCAGCAAC
Source organism: uncultured Vicingus sp. (assembly GCA_964360245.1). Taxonomy (GTDB): domain Bacteria; phylum Bacteroidota; class Bacteroidia; order Flavobacteriales_E; family Vicingaceae. The sequence goes on along the minus strand of CAYHWX010000059.1, from coordinate 19,815 downwards.
AGAATTACCATCATAAATGTATAAATAATCCCAAGTGTTTTCCACATCAAATTGCACTTTAGTTAAAGTGATGTTACTCGCACTTGTTGGCTGAATTAATTGTAGTTGTCTTTCTCCAGTATAATTTCCTGTGCTTCCTCCGTTATCTGTTATTGTTCCAGAATTAGCTGTAATTGTGATAATTGGAGTGGTATTATTTATTAAGTTATCAAAATATTTCCAATCCCAGTTTGCACCTGGGTCGGTATGGGTTTGATTCGGATAATGTTGATGTCCTTTCACTTTTACGCAACTTCCAGGAATACTTGAGGTATTATAATTAGTAGTTGCAGTCCAAGGGAAATAAGCTGTTCTAAGAGGGCTAATACCATATCCACTGTTGGTAATATCTCTCACAATATCAGCAGAAGATTGATACATTGCAACGGTGTACCACGCAGCATTATTAACCCAACCTTCATGTTCAAAACCAATGGTGTATGGATTTTCTGAACCAACATGCCATGCTTTGTTTGATTCTAAAACCATTTGAGTTACTTGTCCATCAGAAGAACGTAACACATAATGAGCAGAAACTTGAGCTGAACAATTTTTAAACCAGGAGACACAACCGGCATAAGAACCTTGCACCGTATGAATGGTTACTGCGGAAACGAGTGTTCCACTTCGTGAACTATAATTACAAGTGGTTAAATCTTGCACTGCTGGAGGATAATCAACTGATTTGTTGTTAGGTGAAATAATTTTATAAATCTGACCATTATCTCCTTCAATAGAAGTATTGCTAATTACCACTTTCGACGATTGTAAAACTTTAAGATTTTCCTCACCAAATACTTTTTCTAAATCCAATTGATAGTTTGGAAAACTATATGCTTGTTGCATATTAGCATCATTTAAAAAAGAAAGTACCGCATAGAGATGAGAATTTAAAGCAAAATCTTGTTGCAATCCATTATCAGGTAATTCGCTTAATTGGGTTAAAATATGAGCATAATTTTGACTTTGGAATTGAAAAGGATTTAACAGCATCAATTCATGATGATAAGCTGCTGCAAAAGCCAAAATGTTTTGTTGAGGACTTTGTAAAATATCATTTACAGCAATTCCAGAAACCTGTGAAATATAATTCAAATTATTTCTAAAATAGTTTTTCCCATCTAAAGTTAGTCCCATTACTCCATAAATTTTAGGTAATCCAGTGCAACTTTCCTCTTCGTTTTGCAAGTGCTGAAACCTAGTCATGGTATAAGAAACTGCTTCTAACATACCTTTAGGTACATCAGGATATTGCTGATAAGCAAAAGCAAACTCTTGTTGATACGGGTTAAGTGATAATTGATTTTTTTGAGAAAAAACTATAAAAGAAGTTGAAACTAAAAAAGTAAATAAAAATATTCTCATAATATTGATTAATGGTTATTATTAAAGTTTAAGAATAAAAACAATTCGATTAACTACTAAAATTTATCGACCAACAAAGTTAAGAAAATTTATAAACCTATCGCTATTCCACCACGAATAACTGGGTTGGGCTGTAAAAGAAACGATTCTTTGGTTTCATTAAGATTCCATAAAACGAGGATAAAGAAATAAGAATGACCTCCAAAACTTTGTTTTAATCCTCCACCAATGTAAGGGTTAACAATATTTATTCTTGTATTGTCGTAAGATTCTAAGTTAATTAACTCCAACTCCGTATGAAATAAAATTGGAATATTGCTAAAAATATATTCTCCAAAAATTCTACCTCCATAAATACTCGTACTAAAACTGGCTGCTTTTTCGGAATAATAGGTATAATTTCCACCAAATCCAGCTAAAATATTATCTGTAAAATAATAACCAATAGAAGGGGAAACTTCAATATAAGTAATGCTTCCAAAAGTCATTCCCAAACCACCACCAATGGTTACCCTTTCCCAATCAAAACCTCCATTTTTAGTTTGTTTAGCAGTTGTATTGTCAGTTTTTTTATCTCCAAAAACATAGGAATCTTCCTCTTGAGAAAAACCTAAAGTTGAAACAACTATTGTTAATATGAGTAGAAAATATTTTGTCATCAATCAAAATTACTAAATTTTGTATGAATTAATTTCAGCTAACAACATTTTACTTTTCACAAATACTCCACTTCCAGTTGCAATTAACTCACCTTTCTCGTTAAATAGCTTAGCTCGAGCTTCTAATTTATTTCCCCAGTTTTTTAATAATTCCCCTTTAGCCATCAACTGACCAGATGAAATGGGGTTAAGCAATTCTGTTTGAAAAGAAACAGTTAACACAAAAACATCTTCGACAATAGAATTTGCGGCAAAAAAAGCTGCATCATCTAACATTTTAAAATAAACCGAACCATGAACTGCATTTGCAGCATGAAAGAAATCCTCTTTAACGTTGATGGTTATTGCTGCTTTTCCTTCTAATATATTAATTTCTGGGAGATAAAATTTATTAATTGGAGCCGCTAAATACATGTTTTCCAATTTAGCATAATGTTCTTTTTTTTTCATAAAACATTACTCTTTATCACGATTAATTTTTCTCTGGTCATTTCATGCATCGAATACTGAATTCCGCCCATACCAATGCCCGAAGCATCTCTTCCTCCAAAAGGCATCCAATCAACACGAAAAGCAGTATGGTCGTTTACCATCACAGCAGTTGCATTCAATTTTTTTACACAATCTAGTGCAACATCAATATTTTTAGTAAAAACTGCTGCTTGAAAGTGAACATCCAAACTATTGGCAATTGCTATTGCTTTTTCTCTGTCGGAATAAGAATAAACACAAACTACTGGTCCAAAAATTTCTAGCGTTGAAACTTTTGCATTTAATGGAGGATTTAATAACACTGTCGGTTGATAACAAGTGTTCGAAATTCTTTTTCCGCCTACTAGTAATTTTGCACCTGTTTTTATTGCTTCACTCACCCACTCTTCTACTCTATCCACTTCTTGTGGTGAAATTAATGGTCCTACATCTGTTTTGGCATCCATTTGATTGCCTACTACTAATTTGCTAGCCATTTTTGCTAATTGGTTGGCTAAATCTTCACCAATACTTTTGTGTGCAAACACTTTTTGTACAGAAACACAAACTTGCCCCGCATGATAAAAACCACCTTTCAATAATAAAGGGAGCATTTCTTTAAAATCAGCATCTTTTTCTACAATTACTGGTGCTACACCACCGTGTTCTAATGCACAGCGAGTTCCAGGTGCTAATTTCGATTTTAAATACCAACCTATTTTTGCCGAACCAATAAATGAAAAGTAATTTACTCTTTTATCCACCACTAATTGTTCTGCAACCTCATGATTACAAATCATTACCTGACACCATCCTTTTGGCAAACCTGCTTCCATTAAAATACTTGCTAATGCCAGACAAGATAAAGGAGTTGAGTTTGCAGGTTTAACAATAACTGGACAGCCTGCTGCAATTGCAGTTACCACTTGATGTACAATTAAATTTAATGGATGGTTAAATGCACTAATTGATAAAACAACCCCTATTGGTTCTCTGGTGGTGAATGCAATTCTATTTTCAGAAGCTTTTGTTAAGCCCATCGGAATTTGTTCGCCTTTTAACTGTCCGATATGTTGTGCTGCCAACTTTACTCCATTGATTGCTCTTAACACTTCAACTTTAGAATCTAAGTAAGGTTTTCCACCTTCTTGAGCTGCTGTATTGGTGAGCTTTTCAATTTGAGATTTCATTAGTTCTGCTGTTCGTTCAAGTATTTCAATTCGCTCATGAGCAGGAATCCATTGAGACTGATTTTGAAATAATGCATAAGCAGTTTTAAGTGCTTTTTCAGCTTTTTCTTTATCCATTAAAGGGATTTCTTTTATTACGCCTAAGTCGTAAGGCGATACAACTTTTAACATCATTTTAATTTGTTTCTATATGAACTTGAATGCTAAGGGCATTACCTAAATTTTTTCCTTTAAACCAATTGTTAAAATTTAATCCCCATTTGAGTAAATCAATAGGAAACAAGATAGAATTGATAATTATTTTTTTTTCAGCTTTTTCCGTAATGATTTTAAATTTAACTGGTTTGGTTATTCCATTTAACGTTAAATTTCCAGTCAACATTTCTGCAACATTTTCGGTAATCTCAAATTTTGCGGTAGAATAAGTGCCTACATTAAAAAATTGATTACCACTTATTTCTTTAATAATGTGTTTCTCATTTTCTGTACCATCAGCATCAATAATAGTAATTCCTTTCATATCAATAATAATTTTCCCTCCAACTAATTTTCCTTTTTTCATTTCAATAAAACCCTCTTTAATTGCAATTGTTCCGTTATGTCCTCCAATATCCATGGTTCCTTGCCAAATAACTTTGCTAGTTAAAGAATCTACTTTGAGTATTTGAGCATAAAAAGTTTGAATACTTAATAATACTATAACAATAATTGATAAAATTTTTACTTTCATACTAATTTACATCTTTAAATCTATAACATATTTATATCTTTAAACCTATAACACAAACACTCCTTCGACAAGGTCGGGATAAACTGACTCGTTTGTGTTATATTCTAACGCCTATAACACAAACGTCGTCAATTTGGTAAGCATTTCCTTTCCATTTTTCAAAAGTTTGAATAACTATTTCTTGTTGTTCGTTCATAGTTTTTTCTTGAATGTTAAGTAGCAGTTCTTTTAATTTTGATGACTTAAACTTTTTTTCATGTTCTCCTCCAAATTGGTCTTGATAACCATCTGTAAAAATATAAATGGTATCGTTTTTTTGCAACGCTATGGTGTGTGTAATAAATGGTTTAGGGTTTTCTATTTTTCCAATATGTTGTTTGTTAGGTTTAATCTCTATAAGTTCAAAGCTTGAGATTTGAAGTTGGAGGTTGTTCGAAATTTGACGAATAATCCATAAAGGATTGTTAGCCCCAGCATATTGTAGTAGTGCAATTGTTTTTGATTTTTCTAACTTCCCGTCCGTACCGGAACGGGCGGGCAAATTTTGAACATCAAACCTTAAACTGCAAAGTGCGATGTCCATTCCATCTTTTACCACATCATCGCTTTTTTCAAACTCTTGAATAACAATTTTTCTAGTGTTATCGAGTATTTTACCTGGGTCGGTTATTCCATATTCTCTAACACTTCTGTTTAAACCATTGTTACAAATAACACTTACCATAGCTCCTGGAACGCCATGACCTGTACAATCTGCTGCGGCGAATAAAATAATATTCTCCCCTTGAGGAGAGTTAGAGGGGTGTTTATCACCCACCTTTAATCCTCCATCAAGGGAGGAAACAGTTTCCATCCAATAAAAATCTCCAGCAACAATATCTTTAGGTTTATAGACAATAAAACTTTGGGGTAAATATTCTTTTACCAACTTAATAGGAGGAAGTATTGCATTTTGAATACGTTTAGCATACTGAATACTATCTGTAATTTCTTTATTTTTTTCATCTACAATTTCTTTTTGCTTTTCTACTTCATGTTTTTGTAGTTCAATAATCTTTTTTTGATTTTGAGTTATTCGATATCGGTTATACATAAAGCCCGCAAATACTAACACTAAAATTAAACCTCCATACAAAGCATATTGTTGATTTTTTTTAATTTTAATTTCTACTTTTTGTTTGGCTATTTCAATCTCTTTTATCTCCTGTGATTTTGCATTAGCGATACTATCTGCAGCCATTTTTTTATCAAATCCAAATTGCATTTGCATTTGTACTGTTTTTTTGGTGTTCTCTTCATTAAATAAACTATCGCGCAGAAGAATAAATAATTGAAAATTTTCAAAAGCTCTTTGGTAATTTCCTAAACTTCTCTCTACATCGGTTAATAAACTGTAGGAATCTTTTAAAATCTCTTTTCCTCCATCATTTTTTGAAATTTGAAGTGCTTTATTCGCATATTCTTTTGCTTTTATCGAATTCTTTTGCATTAGCTCAATTGCACCAATATTTATGAAAGTAGCTGCTATTCCTCTTTTATCACCAATTTCTTCAGAAATGGTTAATGAAGCAATGTAATTTTTTCGTGCTTCGGCTAATAAATTATTCTGTTTGGTTTTATCCATTTCTTTTTTGGCTTGATTGTAATAAACACTTCCAATATTAATGTACAACGATACCATTCCTGCTTTAAACCCTATTTCATTAAATAATTTTAACGACGCACTATAGTTTTCTAATGCCTGTGTAAACTCGCCTTGAAGATGATAAATGTTTCCAATATTGTTGTAAGAAGAGGCTATTCCTTGTTTGTCTCCTAACTCTTCTTTTATTTTTAACGATGCCAAATAATTACTTAGAGCATCTGGCAAATTTCCTTGTGTTTTATATACTATTCCAATGTTGTTGTAGGTAGAAGCTATTCCTTTTTTATCACCAATTTCTTCTTTTATTTTTAACGATGCAAAATAGTTTTCTAATGCATCTGTATAAATACCCTGCTCGCTATAAATGTTACCAAATGTATTGAATGCTCTTGCAAGTCCCTTTTTAATAACTTTAGAAATTGTCAGGTTTTTATTTTTTGCGATTAAATGGTTAGCTAGTTGTTTTGACTGCTCGGCAATATTTAGTGCTTCTTCGTAATTGGCGATATTATACAGTTCAATGCTAAGTTCATTTAATGTTATAACTTTATTGGTATCTGGTTTAATCGTTTCTAAAACTTTTTGCAACGAATCAATTTTTGAAGTTTGACAATAGGCAGTTGGTAATTGGCAAAAGAAACTGCCAATAAAAAAAGAGATGAATAATGAATAACCAAAAAGAAATTTATTTGTCATGTGTAAATTTAAAAATATTTTTAAATTCTCAAGCCTGTTACACAAACATTCCTTCGACTTCTCCGTCAGCTGATGAATTCGCTCAGGACAAGCTGACTCGTTTGTGTTATATTCTAACGCCTATAACACAAACATCGTCCACTTGCTCCAAATTTCCTTTCCACTTTTCAAAATAATCACGAATCAGTTCTATTTGTTTTTCCATTGTTTCGTTATTGATGAAAATTAAAAAATCTTTGAGTGGTTGATACATTAATTTTTTTCCTTTTTTTCCTCCAAATTGATCAGCAAAACCATCAGAAAAAATATAAATACTATCTCCTTTGTTCAACTTAATTGTATGAGTTATATAAGCTGTTCTGTTTTCTACTTTACCAATTGATTGTTTATTGGCTTTAATTTCTTCTATGTTATCTTCTCCTTTCCTAACTATCCACAAAGGATTTTTAGCTCCAGCATACTTCAATTCATTGGTTTTTGTATTTAATGCACATAAAGCAATATCCATCCCATCTCGAATATTATCCACTATTCCAAGATTAGAAACTGTTGATTGGTTGAGTTGATTTTCTACAATCTCGCTTGTTTTATCGAGTATTTTCCCTGGATCAGTTAATTGATAATCCCGAACTACTCTATTTAATGCATTATTACAAACTACACTCACCATCGCACCTGGAACACCATGTCCAGTACAATCCGCAGCAGCGAATAAAATAATATTATCCCCTTGAGAGCCTGTCCCGATTTTTAGGGAGGAAACTGTTTCCATCCAATAAAAATCTCCTGCAACAATGTCTTTTGGTTGATAATAAACAAAACTATTTGGAAGTAATTTTTTAACCAGTTGCATAGGTGGTAAAATAGCTTCTTGTATTCTTTTAGCGTAATTAATAGAATCTGTAATTTCTTTATTTTTTTCTTCTATTACCAATTTTTGTTTCCGAGTAATTTTTAAGCGATTAAAGACAAAAAGTAAAAACACAAAAACCAAAATCAAAATTACTGCCGTTGAAATGGTTAATATCTTTTGCTTCTTCTTTTCTTCTTGTTGGACGGCAAGAATTTTTTGATGTTCTAAATCATCTATTACTTTTTGTTTTTCGTACTCGTATTTAGCTTCTTGTTTTATTGTTGATTTTTGAGTTTCTTCATTGTTAATGCTATCGCGCATATTAATGTATAATTCAAACATTTCTAAAGCTTGTGTTCCTTTATTTTGCTTTTTATAAATTTCACTTAATAAATGTGCAGCATTTCTAATGTTTTTTGGAAATTGCAGTTCATTGGAAATAACATAACTACGATTTGCATATTCCAATGCTTTTGGCAATTGCTCTTGAGCTATCATAATTTTAGCCATGCTATTTAAAGAGAAAGTCATGCCGTCTTTATCCTTAATCTCTTCCCTAATCTTTAAACTTTCCTTAAAGTAATCTAATGCTGTATTTCTTTTTGCATTGATAGTGTTGGTGTTTCCACCATATTTCATTAGTTCTTCAACTTGATTAATATAAATTCCACCAATAATGTTTAAACTTGCAGCGATACCTTCTTTATTTCCAATTTCTTTTCTAATTTTTAAACTCTTTAATTGATAATCTAGTCCCTTTTCTCTTATGCTATCAACAATATTGTAGTTTTCTCCACTTTTAGCGAGTTCTGTAGCTCGGTCATTATACACAACCCCTATGTTATTGTAACCATTCGCTATTCCTTGTTGATTACCTATTTCTAAATATATTTTTAAACTCTTCGAATAATACTCAAAACCTTTTTCGAAATCATCCTGATGCTCATAAATGTAACCTATGTTGTTTAAGCTGCTAGCCATATTTTGTTTATCTCCAGCTTCTTCAGCAATCTTTAAACTATGGTGAAAAAATTTCAACGCTTTTTCAATTTCACCTTGCTCCATATAGATAAATCCAACACTAAGATAATAAGTGAATATTGCTTCTATATCTCCAATTTTTTCTGAAATAAGTTTTGCTTTATCGTAGTATTCAAGGGCTTTTGGCACATCTCCTTTTGTTAAGAACGCATAACCAATATTGTTTAAGGCTCCTGCAAGTGGTTTTAATAAAGCTTTTATTTTCTTTTTGTCAGTTTTAGGTGTTTTCTTTAATGCGGTTTCTGCAATATTTTTGGCTTTTTCACACAGTGGAATAATAGTGTCTGGATTGGATACATACAAAATTTCTGCTAATGCTAAATATGCATTTGCCTTTGAAGTATCATAACTGGTAATATCATAAATTATTCGGTTAAGCGTATCAATTTGATGCTGCTCCTCCACAGAAAAGTTTTGAGCAAAACATTTTTTTTCTTGTATAAAACTTAGGATAATAACGAATAGTAGAATCGATTTTCTCATCTTTTAAAAGTAGTAATTATAAAAGAAAAAGTTTTAGTAATCCAGCAAGTAATTTAATGCTTTTGTAACTTTTTCTGCATTGGGTAATAAAGTAAACTCAAGAATTGAATTTAAAGGAATTGCAGGTGTATCAACAGAACCAACAATTTCGATTGGTGCATCTAAAAACTCAAAACAATTTTTTTGAATTCGAGCAGCCAAGCCCAAAGTAAAAGAATTTTCTACCGACTCCTCCGTAACTAACAAAACTCTGTTGTGTTTTTTAGTAGCGTTGTACATGGCTTCTTCGTCTATCGGATTCAATGTTCTTAAATCAATTATTTCGATTTGACCGACGAATTTTTTGGCTGCCTCTAAACTCCAATAAACTCCTCTGCCATAAGTAATGATGACAGCAGTTTCACCATTTGCAATTTTATCTTCATCTGCTTCAATAACTGTTCTGGCTTTTCCAAACGGTATCACATAATCTTCATCAGGGTCAATAGTTTTTGCTCCTTCTGTTCCTTTTATTTTACTCCAATACAATCCTTTGTGCTCAAAAATTATTACAGGATTTGGGTCGTAATAAGCCGATTTTAATAACCCTTTTAAATCTGCGCCTGTTGAAGGGTAAGCTACTTTAATTCCTCTAATATTGGTAACAACCGATTCAACACTTGACGAATGATAAGGACCTCCCGAACCATAAGCTCCAATCGGAACTCTTAAAATCATGCTTGCTGCCCATTTTCCATTGGATAAATAATAAGAGCGGCTCAACTCGGAAAACAACTGGTTTAAACCGGGCCAAATATAATCGGCAAATTGTACCTCAACAATAGGTTTTAAACCCACCGCTGCCATACCAACGGTACTACCAATAATAAATGCTTCCTGAATTGGAGTATTGAATACTCTATCACTACCAAATTGCTGTGCAAGTGTTGCTGCTTCGCGAAAAACACCTCCTAAACGACTGCCAACATCTTGTCCATACAAAACACATTCTTTATGTTTGGTCATTAGTTCTCGCACTGCAAAAAGAGCAGAATCAACCATTACTGTTTTTTCTTTCCCTGCAGGCTCTCGCACTCCTTTTTCTTCTGTAATTGGAGTTGGTGCATAATAAAAAGTTGTTAAATCTTCTGGTCTTGGGTCTTCTTCTTGAAGTGCTAATTCGTAATCTTTCTCCACCAATTTATTTGCAGCATCTTCAATTTTTTGAATTACTTTTTCGCTAACTCCTAACTCCAACAAGTGTTTTATTAGTTTAGGAAAAGGGTCTCTTGTTGCTGCTTCTGCTAAATCATCTCTGTACCATTCTTTACGTACTCCAGAAGTATGGTGATTTAATAAAGGGACTTTCGCATGAATAATAAATGGTCTTCTTTCTTTTCTGACAATTGCTAAAACCTCCTTAAAAGTTTCGTAAGATGCAACAAAATCAGTTCCATCAATAGTTCTTATTCCCATTCCTTTAAAACCTTTTGCATAATAGGTGATATCTTGTGCCCTTGTTTCTTCCACTTTTGCAGAAATATCCCATTCGTTATCTTGAACCAAATAAATAATTGGCATTTGTTTTAAAACTGCCATTTGAAATGCTTCAGACACTTCCCCTTCTGTACAAGAGGCATCGCCTAAACTACAAACTACCACAGGATTTTTTCCTTTATAATCGGCTGCAATACCAATTTTTTCTTTGTATTGAATTCCCATCGCAACACCAGTTGCAGGAATTGCCTGCATTCCTGTAGCAGAACTCTGGTGAGGAATTTTTGGTTTATCATCATCTTTTAAACTCGGGTGAGAATAATAAGTTCTTCCTCCAGAAAATGGGTCGTTTCGTTTGGCTAAAACTTGCAACATTAATTGAAATGGAGTGATTCCTATTCCTAACAACATACTGTCGTCCCGATAATAAGGGAAAACAAAATCCTGTGGTTTTAATTGCAATCCACAAGCAATTTGAATGGCTTCATGTCCTCTGGAAGTGGCGTGTACATATTTCGCACAAACAGTAGCATTTTTTTCATACAATGCTGTTAATGCTTTTGCCTCACACATCAAACGAAATGCCTCTAAAGCAATGTCTTTAGTTACTGTATTTTCTTTCGTTTCATTTACTGCCATTACTTCTGCCATTTTCTAATTTTGGAAGGATGGTAAAGATAATAAAAAACGTATGGTTGAATTAGGAAATTATTATTTCTTAACTTTATTGTTATAAAATATTGATTTTATCACAAAACACTAAATAATACTTACTTTTATAATTAAATCATAAAAATGAAAGCATTTTATACCTTCTTATTAATTATTGCTGTATTGTTCAACTCCTCTACTTTTGCTCAAACTTACGACAGTTATTATGGTTCTATTGTTAGCCAATGTTCTTATGATTCTATTGATGCTCATTTAACTCAATTGGAAAATTTAGGAGTAAAAGAAATTGGAACTGCAGCGTTAGATAATACATTGAGTTGGCTCATTAATCAATATACCAGCTACGGTTACACCAACATCGAAATTGATACGTTTACTTATTCTTCCACCAATGCTTACAACCTAATTGTTACTAAACAAGGTACCCTTTACCCAAATACTTATGTGATTGTTGATGGGCATTACGACACAAAAACAGGAACTGGAACCAACGACAATGGAAGTGGTGTATCCATTATTTTAGAAACGGCACGGCTTTTACAAAATGTAAACACTAAATATTCTATCAAATTTATCAATTTCAGTCAGGAAGAAGTTGGTTATGTTGGTAGTTGGAATTATGTAAACAATACCGTTATTCCTACTAATTTAGACATTAAAGTGTTACTTAATATTGATGAAGTTGGCGGAGTATTTGGCATGGTAAACAACACCATTGTTTGTGAACGTGACGAGTCTTCTCCATCTGCTAGCAATGCTGCATCTGCTGATTATACGGATACGTTAGCCAATTGTGTTTCGCTTTACTCTAATTTACTAACTGAAATATCTTATGCTTACTCTTCTGATTACATGCCATTTCAATTCAACAATGAAATTATCACTGGTTTATTTGAAAAAAATCAATCTACTCACCCACATACCGCTACCGATTTAAAAATAAATATGGATGTTAATTATGTTTATGAAATTGCTAAAGCTACCATTGGTGCTTCCTTGTATTTTGCTGTTGCCTATTTTACTACCGACATCCATCAAGAAAATAATTACAATTTTTCTGTATATCCTAATCCAACAAAAGATATGTTAACGATTAATATGGGTAACCTAGCCACAGAAAACACTACATTAAAATTAGTGAGTGTAATTGGCGAAACAGTTATTGAAAAACAAGTTAACTCTACTTTAGAAAAACTCAATATTTCGAGCCTTCCATCTGGGGTTTATTTTTTAATTATTAACTCTCCTACATCACAAATAACTGAGAAAATAATTCATTAATTTTTGACGTATCAACCTTAGCATTTGCGATTAAAATCTTTTCAAACACAAAAAAAGCTGATTAATTTTAAGCTAAAAGCTATCCTATTTTTTTAATGCTTCGTTACGTTTTGCTTTTTGCATTAAGTTTTCATTGTCATCTTCATCCCAACCGCCATTACCGTCTTTAAAGAGTTGAAATTTAGAAAGCTGTACTTTTCTGGGCCAATTATTGTTGTTTAAGTCGGTATCGGCAGTTTCTAACCATGGATCCATATCGATGCTAACTACCTCTTTATTAAAGAAAAATAATTTAGAAACATTTTTATCATTGGTTCTCCAAATTTCAGCAGGAATTCTAACTACTTCGGTGGAACCATCTTTAAAAGTAAAATTTAAAATAATTGGCATTACCAATCCACCAATATTTTCGAATTCCACTTGGTAATAATTAAAATCTGATGCTAAAATTTTAATATCTTTTTCATTTAATTTGGTGAGGTACTTATTGTATTCTTCTTGGTCTAACAATGTTGTTTCAAAAGGGTCGTATTTATTGTAAAAATCAATAATTGAAGTATCTTTTTCGCTATAAGTGGTGATGTCGGTTTTATTTCGGGTAACGCCAATATGAACAGGCTCGTTTGCTATTAATTCCTTTGCAATGGCTTTTTCAACTGTAGGATTTTTGGTGTCAATTTTAAAATGTTCTACTTTGTTGATGGCTAAATCGACATGGTCGGTGGTGTAAAACCAACCTCTCCAAAACCAATCCAAATCAACTGCAGAAGCGTCTTCCATTGTTCTAAAAAAATCTTCGGGAGTAGGATGTTTAAATTTCCATCTGTTGGCATAGGTTTTAAAAGCAAAATCAAACAATTCCCTTCCCATCACTGTTTCCCTTAAAATATTTAAAGCAGCAGCAGGTTTTCCATAAGCATTGTTGCCAAACTGAATCAACGATTCGGAGTTGGTCATGATAGGTTCCAAGTATTTTTTATCTCCTTTCATGTAATCAACAATGGTGTAGGCTGGCCCTCTGTGTGAAGGATAATCTCTTTCCCAAGCTTGTTCTGTTAAATATTGAGTAAATGTATTCAACCCTTCATCCATCCACGTCCATTGGCGTTCATCAGAGTTAATAATCATTGGAAAAAAATTATGCCCAACTTCATGAATAATCACTCCTATCATTGCATATTTTGTCCGTTCGGAATAAGTACCATCTTCGTTGGGTCGTCCTCCGTTAAAACAAATCATTGGGTATTCCATCCCAATACTTTTAGAATGTACAGAAATTGCTACTTGATAAGGATAATCGCACGTATGTTTTGAATAAGAAGTTATGGTATGAGCAACAACTTTGGTACTGTATTTTTCCCACAATGGATTGCCTTCTTTCGGATAATAACTCATTGCCATGGTGGTTTTTCCATTGTATTTTACCGTCATTGCATCAACGATAAATTTACGAGAACTAGCAAACGCAAAATCACGGACATTGGTAGCACTATACGACCAAGTTTTTGTTTCTTTTTTTTTGGTTTTTTCCGCTTTTTCTGCTTCTTCTTGTGTAACAATTAAAACTGGAGTAACGTATTCCGTTTGAGCTTTTTTAAACCGTTCTATTTGTTCTGAAGTCATAATAGAAGCAGGATTAGTTAACACTCCAGTTGCTCCAATAATATGGTCAGCAGGTACTGTGATGTTCACAGTAAAATCACCAAAAGTTAAGGTGAATTCACCATTTCCTAAAAACTGTTTGTTTTGCCATCCTTCCACTTCGTTATATACCGCCATTCGGGGATAAAATTGAGCGATAGTATATAAATAATTATCATCTTTAGGAAAGTATTCATACCCTGATCTTCCTCCAACTTCATCACGATTGTTGATGTTGTACCACCAACCAATTTTTAAAGCATACGAAGCTCCTGGTAATAAAGGTGTTGGCAAATCAATACGCATCATGGTTTTGTTGATGGTGTATTTTAAATCTTGTCCTTTTCCATCTTTCACATAATCTAATTTAAAACCGCCATCAAAGTCGTTGTGCAATCTTGCAATTTCTGCAAAACTCATACTCTTATTGATGTTGATGCTATTAATTAATTTTGTTTCAGAATTTTTTGCTAGTATATTTTGGTCCAACTGAATCCACAAATAACTTAATGGGTCTGGTGAATTATTTTTATAGGTAATTACTTCTTTTCCCATTAATTTTTGCTTTTCATCGTCCAAAACAACATCAATTGCATAGCTTGCTTTTTGCTGATAATATTGATGCCCTGGAGCCCCAGAAGCTGTTCTGTAAACATTTGGAGTAGCAAACTCTTCTTTTAGCTGTTTAAATTTATTGGGGCTGTAATTGTCTTGTGCAACTAATTGACTTGCTACAAGTAACAATACTAATGTGCTCAGTTTTCTCATGTTAATTGATAATTTCGTGAGTTTCGCTCACTTTTTCTTTGTTAAAGTTATCCGTTATTTTGTTTTTCCCAATTATTAAATACAACGTATTGACTTGTTCTGGAAAAGTTTCTGTCAATAAAGTATTTTTAATTTCTATTTTTTTTGGCAATTCCGTTTTTTCTGATTCGAGAAAACAATAAATAAAGTCATTATTATTGACTTCTTTTCCAATAAATTTAAAGTTGACTTGTTTTCCGTCAACAATTAGTTGAAAATTACTATCGATGTATTTTTTTAAGTACTCGTTTGATTTTTCTATTTCTTTATCCGTTCCTAAATTCAGTTCTGGGACACCAGTAGTTCCAAGAGCATGTTCTAAATCGTGACCGATAAATTTAAGAGAAATTTCAAAAGTTTGGTTGGTGGAATTATAGGCAATCTCTGTTATAGAAACATAATATTTGTGCATTGCAAAACTGAACAATGCTAGTATTCCCATCCAATAAAATAACTTCTTAATCACGTATTAGATTTTTAAAAAGGAATACTAAAGTACTATTAATTAATTTAAAAATGACAATGCTTTTGCAATTGCAGCATCTAAGCCAGCCAAGTTGTTTCCACCTGCTGTAGCATAAAAAGGCTGACCTCCGCCTCCGCCTTGCATTTCTTTGGCAGCATCTCTAATAATATTTCCAGCGTGTAATCCTTTTTCCTTTACTAAATTATCTGAAATTACTATGGTTAAACTTGGCTTACCGTTGATTTCAGTACCTAAAATTAAAAATAGATTTTCGACTTGACTTTTTAGTTGAAAAGCCAAATCCTTTATGGCAGCACTATCACTTAAATTTATTTTTTGAGCAATTACATTTATTCCGTTTATTACTTCAACTTTTTCCAATAAAGCTTGTTTGATAATTTTAGCTTGTTCTTTATCCTCTGCTCCTTCTTCTTTTGCCAATTGTTTTTTAATCTCAACTAAGGCATCAATAATATGTTTTGATAATTTTATTTTAGTAAAATCGTTAATAGCATTATTGATAGATGCTGTTACTAATTCACCTTTAGTTGCTTCATGTCTTTCGATTTCAGGTAATCCAGAAATTAATTGATAATCATTTCGAAATCCTTTTGCTATGTCATAAATTTTAGCTGACAAATCACGAGGAATCAAACCTGTTAAATCATTTCTTTCTATTGTTTCTATTTTATCTTTCAACCATTCTCCAGCACCAATAGATGTTAGTGCTTCAATTCTTCTAATTCCAGCAGCAATTGCTCCTTCCGATTTTATTTTAAACAGTTCTATTTCTTTGGTATTGTTGACATGAATTCCACCACACAATTCTTTTGAATCGCCAAACTGAATCATTCGAACAACATCTCCATATTTTTCGCCAAACAACATCATCGCTCCACTTTCTTCTGCTTCGGCAATTGTAATAGCTCGGTATTCTTGTAATTTATTATTTTTCAAAATATTAATATTTACCAAATCTTCTACTTTTTCCAAATCAGCATCACTTACTTTCTCAAAATGAGAAAAATCGAAGCGTAAATAGTCGGAGTTGACTAATGAACCTTTTTGTTCTACATGTTTACCTAAAACTTCGCGTAATGCATGGTGCATTAGATGTGTTGCCGAATGATTACAAGCAGTTAACATTCTTGTTGGGCTATCAACAACAGCTTTAAAAGGAGTAGTTATAGTTGCTGGCAATTTCTCAGCAAAATGAATAATTAAATTATTTTCCTTTTTAGTGTCGATGATATTAATTTTTTCATCACTGGACTCAATGTATCCAGTATCGCCAACCTGACCACCACCTTCGGGATAAAATGGAGTTAAGTTAAACACCAATTGAAAAATTTCTTCTCCTTTGGTTTTTACTTTTCGGTATTTGGTAATGTAAACATCCGATTCGGTATAGTCATAACCAATAAACTCTTCTGCATCATCATCTCTTAATATTACCCAATCACTAGCTTCAATTTTTCCTGCTGCCCGAGAGCGTTCTTTTTGTTTGATGAGTTCTTTTTCAAAACCATCTACATCAACTTGCCCATTTAATTCTTCAATAATTAATTTAGTTAAATCTATTGGAAAACCAAACGTATCATATAACTCAAATGCAAATTCTCCATCAACTAATAGTGTATAGTTAAAATCATTAAAAAGTCCTTGTCCACTTTTAATTGCTGATAGTTGAGAAATTATTTTATTTAACCGCTCTACTTCCTCCAGGTTAATTGGAAAATGATAAAATTTATCTCCCCCTTCTATTAAATTAAATCCTTTTTTATTTGCCCTCATGTGTGCTCCAGCCTGAGTATAATTATCTTCAATGTCTATTGCTAAGTTTAAATTTGGAATAAATAAATCA
This sequence comes from uncultured Vicingus sp., assembly GCA_964360245.1. Lineage (GTDB taxonomy): Bacteria > Bacteroidota > Bacteroidia > Flavobacteriales_E > Vicingaceae. The sequence goes on along the minus strand of CAYHWX010000059.1, from coordinate 2,436 downwards.
GGATTGTATTTGGATTCACTACGAACCCAGTTATTTGAGATCTCAAATCCCTTTTCTTGAACATAATTGTAAATTGAATTAATCAACTTATTTCTTCTGTAAACTCCAAGTTTATCAATTCCTATTATTAAAGTTTTTAAAAAACTTTCTTCTTCATCTTTAATTACTTTAGCAATCAACTCTTGTTGAGCTTTTAACTCAGGAAAAAAATCACCCATTTGTTGAGTCAACACAGGAACTAATTTATAAATAAATGGTTTATTTTGATTTAGAGAACTGTATCCATAACGAATGGCTCTTCTTAAAATTCTACGAATCACATAACCTTTTCCGTCTTTAAATGGTATTTGTCCATCTGCAATAGAAAACGAAACTGCTCTAACATGATCGCTAATTACTCTTATGGCTACATCTGTTTTGTGAAAGGCACTTAAAGAATGATAATATTGAATACGTGTTAATTCTACTATTTTATCAATTAGTGGAGCAAATACGTCGGTATCGTAATTCGATTTTTTGCCTTGTAAAACCATTGCTAATCGCTCAAAACCCATTCCTGTATCGACATGTTGAGCAGGAAGTTTTTTCAATTCACCAGAAGCCAGTCGGTTAAACTCCATAAACACCAGATTCCAAATTTCAATCACTTGAGGGTGGTCGTTGTTCACCAATTCTCTACCTGGAATTTTTGCTATTTCTTCATCGCTCCTAATGTCAACATGAATTTCAGAACATGGACCACAAGGACCAGTGTCGCCCATTTCCCAAAAATTATCTTTTTTATTACATTTTAAAATTTTATTTTCCGATAAACCATTTTTTACCAATAGATTTTTCCACAAATTATAAGCCTCTTCGTCCCATGGAGTTCCATCTTTTTCATCACCTTCAAAAACAGTAAAATACAATTTGTTTTTATCGATGTGATAAACATCAACTAATAATTCCCATGCCCATTCAATAGCATCTTTTTTAAAGTACCCGCCTGCATCGTTATGCGAAGCATTTCGGGCAGGATCACCAAAACTCCAATTACCCAACATCTCAAACATGGTATGGTGATAGGTGTCAACACCTACTTCTTCTAAATCGTTATGTTTACCAGAAACACGCAAGCATTTTTGAGTATCGGCAATGCGTGAAAATTTAATTTCAGAATTTCCTAAAAACAAATCCTTAAACTGATTCATTCCAGCATTGGTGAACATTAACGTTGGATCATTTTTTACCACCATTGGTGATGAAGCAACAATTTGATGCTGTTTTTGAGTGAAAAAATCTAAAAATGTTTGTCGTATTTGTTTAGAATTCATTTTGTTAATTAATGTTAAATAAGCGTTATTGCCATTTCATCAATTTGATTTTACTCAAATTTGATTAATTTAGTGGTCAAAATTAGCATATATTCTTTTAATGGCTAAAACAAAATATAGATATAATTCACATACGTTAAGCTACGATAAAATTGAGTTGACTTTCAAAAAAAAGTTAGTAAAATCGCTTAATTTTTTGGGTGCCAGTTTGGTAATTGCTGTTATCATTTATGGTATTACTTACACCTACATTGATTCTCCTAAGGAAAAACATCTCAAAAGCGAAAACTCACAATTGCTATCTCAATATGCTATTTTGGATAAAAAATTGGAACAATTAACTACTGTTCTAAAAGATATTGAACATAGAGATGATAATATTTATCGAGTAATCTTTGAAGCAGAACCAATTGCTGATGAAATTAGAAATGCTGGTTTTGGGGGAGTAAATAGATATGAAGAATTAGAAGGGTATAACAATTCTGAGTTAATTATTAAGACTGCTGAAAAGTTAGACATGTTATCTAAACAGCTTTATATTCAATCTAAGTCTTTTGATGAAGTTTTTGAAATGGCTAAGAACAAAGAAGAAATGTTAGCTTCTATACCAGCTATTCAACCCGTTTCAAATAAAGATTTAACAATGATGGCAAGTGGTTATGGGGATAGAACAGACCCTGTTTATAAAACAATGAAATTTCACGCTGGTATGGATTTTACAGCTCACACTGGAACACCAATTTATGCCACAGGCAATGGAAAAGTGATACAAGCAGATGCTGAATCAAGAGGATATGGAAATCATGTTCGGATTGCTCACGGATATGGTTATATTACACTTTACGCACACATGAGTAAACTAAATGTACATGTTGGACAAAAAGTAAAAAGAGGCGATGTTATTGGCTATGTTGGCAGCACAGGAAAATCAGTTGGGCCACATTGTCATTATGAAGTTAGAAAAAATGATGAGCCTATTAATCCCGTTAATTTTTACTTTAATGATTTAACCCCTGAGCAATATGCAATTATGATTCAATTATCTAACGAACCTACTCAGTCGTTCGATTAATCGGACTTCAAAAATTAACATCTCACAACCCCACAAATAAGAGGCGAAGAG
>CAYHWX010000058.1:0-25086 GCA_964360245.1 uncultured Vicingus sp. | reverse complement strand
GTAAAGCTCTGTTGCCACTCGAAATACTAATACTATCAGAAGTAAAATGATTTTGTTTTAAATAATTTAATGCTAATCCTATCCGTAAAGCTTGGTCATTTTTTAAATAATGACGAGCAAAAATCATGTAATTTCCAATGGCATCTTTATTATTTTCTACTTTAATGTCGTTAATTAATCCAGTAATGTTCAAACTAAAGCCCCAATCGCCTTTTACTGGTTTTAAAGTATCATTTTGTGCAGATGCAATTAGCGAGGAAACTATAATTAATGAGAAGACAATTATTATTTTTTTCATTGGTATTTTTTAAGAATATTAGTTAAAACTAATTAAAACTACATTTATTATCTGAGCAGGTGAAATTAATTATTTCTTTACAATTCAACCAAATTAATTAAAGCAATCTTTACATTTGAAAACATGAAAAAAATAGGATTGATTTCTGATACACATGGTTATTTGGATCCAAAAATAGAAAAATATTTTACGGAATGTGATGAGATATGGCACATTGGAGATATTGGAAACATTGATGTGATAAAGAAATTAACAAAAATTAAACCTGTTAGAGCTGTTTATGGAAATATCGACGGACAAGATATTCGCAAGATCTTTCCGAAAGAAATGAAGTTTACTTGTGAAGAAGTTAAAGTTTGGCTGGTACATATCGGAGGCTATCCGAGTCATTATGATAAAGATGTTAGAGAACGTATAAAGTTTAGTCCTCCTAATTTATTTATCAGTGGACATTCACACATCCTTAAAGTAATTTTTGATAAAAAACTGAATTTACTACACATCAACCCAGGTTCTTCGGGTAAAAGTGGTTTCCACAAAGTAAAAACAATCGTTCGGTTTACCATCGATAAAAAAGAGATTAAAGATTTAGAGGTAATCGAATTAGGTCCTCGAGTAGAAAATGTAACTTTGTCAGCAGAAAATTAAAAAAAATGAATCCATTATTAGTAGAATTTAACACGCCTTATCAAACAGCTCCTTTCTCAAAAATAAAAAACAAACATTTTATACCAGCTTTTGAAGAATCCATAAAAATTGCCAAGAAAGAAATTGATGGCATTATTAATAATACCGAACCTCCCACTTTTGAAAACACTGTTGCTGCGTTAGATTATAGCGGTGAATTATTAAGTCGTGTTTCAAGCATATTTTTCAATTTGAGTTCTGCCGAAACTTGTGATGAAATTATAACAATTGCTCAAGAGGTTTCTCCTCTCCTATCTGAATTTAGTAATGATATTGGATTAAATCAAAAATTGTTTCTACGAATTAAAGCTGTCCGTCAGTTGACGAACAGAAAAAAATTAAAATTAACCCCCGAAGAAATCACTTTACTTGAAAAAAAATATAAAAGTTTTGTACGTAATGGTGCTAATTTGAATGAGGCTGACAAAAAAACTTTAAGAAAAATTGATAAAGAATTATCCAAAACCTCCTTAACTTTTGGAGAAAATATTTTGGCAGCGACCAATAAATATCAATTACACATTACCGATGCTGTAAATCTAAAAGGTTTACCCGATGGAGTTATTGAAGCAGCAGCTTTAACAGCTAAAGAAAACAAAAAGAAAGGTTGGATTTTTACCCTACATTCTCCTAGCTATATTCCATTTCTGACTTATGCAGAGAATAGAACATTGAGGAAAGAGATTGCTTTTGCTTCAGGGTCTAAAACCTACCAAGGAGATCAATTAGATAATCGAGAAAATGTATTAAAAATAGTACAACTTCGTTATCAAAGAGCCAATTTATTGGGCTATAAAAATCATGCTCATTTTGTTTTGGAAGAGCAAATGGCAACAACACCTCAAAAAGTAACACATTTTTTAAACGATTTATTAGAAAAATCAAAACCCATTGCTCTCAAAGAAAAACAACAGTTAACAAATTTTGCAAAAAAATTAAGAGGTCCACATCCATTACAAAGTTGGGATGCGAGTTATTATAGTGAAAAGTTAAAACAAAAATTATTTGACATTGATGATGAAAAGTTAAAACCCTATTTTAAACTGGAAAATGTTGTGAAAGGAGTTTTTACCGTTGCCAAAAAATTGTATGGATTAAATTTTGAAGAAATTTTTGACATCGATAAATACCACAAAGAGGTGATTACCTATAAAGTTACTGATGAAAATAATAATTTTATAGCCATCTTTTATGCCGATTATCACCCAAGAAAAGGAAAACAAAATGGTGCTTGGATGACTTCCTATCAAGACCAATTTATAAAAAATGGAGTCAATCATCGACCTCACATTGTAAATGTTTGCAATTTTACGAAACCTACCGCTACAAAACCTTCGTTACTAACATTTGATGAAGTTACCACCTTGTTTCATGAATTTGGACACGCATTACACGGAATGTTAGCCAACACCACCTACCCTAGCCTATCTGGGACTAGTGTTTATCGCGATTTTGTAGAATTACCTTCACAATTATTAGAAAATTGGTGTTACGAAAAAGAAGCGTTAGAATTATTTGCTTTTCATTATCAAACTGGAGAAGTAATTCCTATTGAATTGATTGATAAAATTAAAGCTTCAGCAAATTTTATGGAAGCAACAAAAATTGTTCGTCAGCTTAGTTTTGGAATAGTTGATATGGCTTGGCACACCACAAACCCAGAAATCATCAACGATGTGAGTGCTTTTGAAAGAAAAGCGATGAAAAAAACTCAAATTTATCCACATTTAGAAGGAACTTGTTTTAGTACTACTTTTTCTCATATTTTCGACGGAGGTTATTCTTCTGGGTATTATTCCTACAAATGGGCAGAAGTGTTGGATGCCGATGCTTTTGAATATTTTAAATCAAACGGAATCTTTAATAAAAATTTGGGAAGTAAATTTAAAGAACACGTTTTATCAAAAGGAGGCTCTGAACATCCAATGAAATTGTACAAGAAATTTAGAGGACAAGAACCTGATAGTTCTGCATTACTAAAAAGAGCAGGATTGTTGAACGAAAATGTGAAAGTGAAGGTGAAATGTGAAAAGGAAAATTCGTAATTCGTAAAGTGAAAGGAAAAGGGCAATGTGCGTTTGACTTTTCCCTCTAAAAAGAGGGGTTAGGAGTGTGTAAAAAGGTGAATGAAAGGGGAAAGGAAACTCCAAAATCATCTTAATCGGTCAGCTGCTCTTACTAAATCATCATCTTTTTTAATATAATGAATCGATAAATAAGTAAGAATTAATGTAATAATTGGAAGGAGTGCTCCCATTTTAATGTGCATCATAACATCATTTGCATTAGGTCCAATGGCAATTTTTGCAGTGTCGCTATACATTACTATTGCAGCAATTTGAAATGCAATTAATAGAATATTCAACTTGGCTAATTTCAATTGTAATTGTCGTTTTTTATAAAGAAAAATAATAATTAAAGCAACAACAGCAATTAATCCTTGCAGCACTCCAACACCCATGTTTTTAGCAATCACATTTGTTGCATCTGTTACAGCTACAGTTTTATAAGCGTTCATCACATAAGTAGCTTCATATCCCACAAATTCTAATATTGGAAGATATGAAAATAGCACACCAAGTAGCACTACTAAAATTAAAAAAACAGTTTGAATTCGTTGTATCATCATCTAAAATTTTCACAAAGATAATCATCTCCAATGAACAATAAAATGTTAATGAATTCATTTTACAGGAAGTACATTTTTTAAAAGAAGTGCTACTTTTGGAAAGTTATGACAATGAAGATACCCAATTGGTTAAAAAACAAGTACATGCTCACCATTGTGATATTTTTTGTTTTCTTGTTTTTCTTTGATCAAAACAATTTACTCACCCAATACGCCTACCAAACGCAGCTCAACACTTTGAAAAGTGAAAAAGCATACTTTAATGAGGAAATTAAAAAAACCAGAAATGAATTGGAAGAGTTAACTACCAACCCAGTATCACTCGAAAAATTTGCTCGAGAACAATACTACATGAAAAAAGACAGCGAAGAAGTTTTTGTGTTTACTACTCTTAACTAATAATTCATCAAATCTATTCGTCTAAAGTAACGGTACTCATTTTTGCTTCATTCGTATTTTGGTCTTCCCGTTCTTCAATTACCTGTAACTCTTCGGTGGTAATTACATTTTCTTCAATTTCAAAATTGACACGAATGTCTTTATGAAGTGAAATTTTTTGTTCGATGTCTTTGTAAGCTATGTAAGAAACAACTAAAATATAATCTCCTTCTTAGATAGTAATCGAATAATAACCATAAGTACTCGACGTGTTTCCTTTTAGTAATTCTTTGATATATACGGAAGCACCGACAGAATTTTCGCTATTAGCTTTATCTTTAACATAGCCACTGATGGTAAATTTTTTTTAAATTTGAAGCCCAAAATTAGGAATAGTATTGGTTTAAATTATTTTTTTTCGGGATGTAGCATAGCCAGGTTAATGTGCACGTCTGGGGGGCGTGAGATCGGAGGTTCGAATCCTCTCATCCCGACAAGCTGAGAATCCTCCTTTAAAATATGATGAGGATGTTTCTCATTTTAGTTTATTAACTCTATTGTTAAATTCTTCAATCATTGAGTCCAGTTCATCACCATAAATAATCAAGGCGTTTTCATAAGTTTGTTTAACAGAAAGGGTTAAGAATTTTTTCTTATCAAAAGTAGCTAATGCACCAACCCATGCTCCTGCTACTGGATAAATTGTTTGTTCTGTGTATTTTTTTTCATTTAACCACATATCTTTAATATCAATTTTAGTATCAACAGCAACTTTTCTTGCATTTGTCATTCGATTTAAATTGCTTTGGTCGAAATAAACCCCGATACCCTCATTTATAAGTCTTGTCCTAACGTTGTTTTTATCTCTCCAAAAAGATATACTGTGAGCAATTTCATGACCATGAGATTGATTTGGTCTGTTGTGTGAAACACAATATTGAGGAACAGTAAAGCCAAGAGAAGTCTGGAGAATTTTTTCTGCTGCATCATTTGATTTCCAAACGAAGAAATCTATTTTCTTAGGCATATTTGCTAAGAAAAAAGCATTGATATTGAAAAATGCCATTTCTCTTTCTTTTACGTAATTATCTAAATTGCCTACAGAGGAAGTTTTTTGAAAATGAAAGGTGATATTATCTTTTTCAACTGTTTCCCAACTATCATAATATGAATCGAATCCAAATATTAGACCTAATTTCTTTAATGACGACTCAGAGCTTTTAGTTCCTATTATCTTCTGAGCTTTGTTGTAATATTCTTTTGCTTCATTAATCTTTCCTAAACCATAATACGAGGTCATTAAGTCAATCATAGACCAAGATATTTGCCAGCTCTCAGTGGCATTATTTTTCACTTTTAACAAATAAGGAATTGCTAAGTTAAATTCGTTTAAGCCCGTATAGGCTCTTCCAATACCTATAAGAGCATTAATATCTGTAGAATCGGACTGGAGCTTCTCATTGCAAAGTTCAAGAACTCTAGTGAAGTTTTTGTTTTTAAATTCGTTAGAGATTTCATCCTTCTGTAAAGTATCACTTTCTTTTTGTCCAAAACCTTTGAGTCCAACGATAAGCAAAAATGATATGATGAGGAGGTTTTTCACAACTTAATTATTGAATTATGAGTTCTTTTCAATTCAGTTTTCACCCCTAAAGTTTCCACTATTATAGAGTTAGTTGAAACACTATGTACAAAGTATTTAGTAGTAATCATATAACCCCCATGATTTTTAAAGGAAAATTTTAAGGTGTCATTATCCACCTCATGGTAATAACTTATTGGTGTAACCATTGACGTATTTGCTACGAACATACTATCTTTTGTAAAAGTTATGAAATCTATTTCATCATCCACGTTATAATAAATCCAGTCCCCAATTATGTCCTCCTTTTTTATATCCTCTGAAGTATCAACACTACATCCAGCGGAAACAAGCAGCAAAAATGATATGATGATGATATTTTTCATTTTAGTTTAAATTCAATTGGAACTGAATAATTCTTTTGAAAAACTTTCTTATTCATATAAATAGCTGGCTTCCATAATCCATTTGTTAGTTTAATTACCCTTATTGCTTCATCAGAACTATTATGTCCTATATCTTTCACAACCTTTATGTTACTAATTGAACCCGTAGTATCAATATCAAATTGGATATATACTTTTCCATCAATTTTATTTTTTACTAAATCATTGGGCATTTTAAGATTTGTTTCAATAAATTTATTAAACTCTTTAATACCTCCATTAAATTCGGGATAAGCACATAATTTGCTTTCTTTCTGCCCAAACCCATTGAATCCGAGAGCAAACAAAAATGATATAATTAGAAACTTTTTCACCCATCTAAAGTAACGAAAAATCTTCAATTTTAATATTTTTGTTACGACTAAACCAATCCGATATGAATTAATGCATCTCCTTGACTAACTACTGGAGAATAACTCAATCCTACAATATGCCCATTAATTGGAGATTTGATTTTATTTTCTACTTGCCCAAAAGGGTCGGTAATTAAACCCAATAATTGATTTCTTTTCACTTTTTCACCAGGTTTAATATAGCTTCTAAAAATACCCGAACGATTTGCTCTTACCCATTGCGAACTATGAATGATAATCGTATGAGGGTTTTTTTCGATGATATGATTTGTCATTCCTAAATGATTCATTACTCTTTTTGTACCAATAATTCCTTCTTCAATTGCAAATTCATCCATCCGAAGAGCTTCACCAGCTTCAAAAACTATTATGGGTTTTCCTTTTAATGTAGCTTCTTTTCGTAACGATTTATCTCTTAATTTAGCATTTAAAATCATTGGAGCACCGAACACCTTTGCTAATTCAAAATGAGATTCAATATTTACCATACATCTTATTTGAGGATAATTGCTTCTGCTACCACCTCCGGTATGAAAATCAACTCCATAATCGATGTGTGGAAATATTTCTTTCATAAACAAATGTGCCATTCTACTAGCTAACGAACCTCTTGTACTCCCAGGAAAACTTCGGTTTACATCTTTTCCATCAGGCACATCACGAGAGTAATTTAGAAAACCATAAATATTTAATATAGGAATGGCGATTACAGTTCCTTTTTTAGGAAAAATTGTTTTATCAACTATTAATCTTCTTATTATTTCTGTTCCATTAATTTCATCACCATGCATACCTGCCATTAATAATAAAACAGGACCATTTTCTTTTCCTCGATATACATGCACGGGAATATTAATAGTTGTATTGGAAGGTAACTTAGCAACATGTAAATCTAATTTCACATGACTTCCTTTTTCAATTTTATGTCCTGCAATTGTTATACTTTCTGGCATAATTTATCATTTAATATGAAGATTTCTTTTTATTCGTTTAGATACATTTTGCTCTATGAAAGCTATAATTTTTCCTGCAATATCAACTTGAGTAGCTCCTTCAATTCCCTGTAATCCAGGTGAGGAATTAACCTCTAGAATTAACGGACCACGAGAAGAACGCAACATATCAACTCCTGCAATAGCTAATCCGTGAGCTTTAACAGCTCTTATAGCGGTATTCGTTTCTTTTTTTGTTAACTGAATAATAGTTCCTTTTCCACCTCGATGTAAATTAGAGCGAAACTCGCCATCTTTGCCTCTTCTTTCCATAGCGCCAACAACTTCTCCATTTACCACAAATGCTCTAATATCTACTCCACTTGATTCTTTAATGTATTCTTGAATTAAAATGTTGGTTTTAATGCCCGAAAATGCCTCAATCATAGATTTGGCGGAGTTTGTAGTATCAGCTAAAACAACCCCTAATCCTTGTGTTCCTTCTAATATTTTAATTATTAACGGTGCTCCGCCTACATTTTTAATAAGCCCTTCGACATCTAAATTTTTAGGATGATTGGCAAAAACCGTTTTTGGAATCCCCAAGCCTTCTCTCGAAAGTAATTGTAAACTTCGTAATTTATCTCGCGAGCGGGTAATTGCTTGAGATTCGGAAGTTGTAAAAACTTTCATCATTTCAAATTGCCGAACTATTGCTGTCCCATAAAAAGTTACCGAAGCTCCAATTCGAGGAATTATAGCGTTAGTATGGTGTAAAAATTCACCATTATACAAAATGGCTGGTTTGCTTTTTTCCATTACCACCGAACATTTTGTATGGTCAATTACTATTGCTTCATGACCTCTTTGTTCAGCAGCTTCAACAAGCCTTCTTGTAGAATATAAATCTGCATTTCTGGATAGAATAACTATCCTCATTTTTTTCTTACCTGTCATTTTTTTAATAAATATTTATGTGCAGCATCTATCAAAAATCGTTTACTAAAAACCTTTCTTCCCAACAAAATTGGGTTTCTCATTTTAATACGATTGGTTAATGTAAAATTAGTTCTATAACTTTTATCGCCGATTCTAATAGAAGTTTTAATCTTATATCTATTTTGTGAAGTTCCAGAAGAACTCTTCACTTTAACTTTAGAATATTCTGTAAGTTTTATTTCTTTATGGTTATATTTTGGATGAGTTGGGTCTAATAATTTAATAGTTAATATTTTTTCTTCACAATTTTCTTTAATGTAATGGCAATGGATGGAGGAAGAATAAGCACCAGTATCTATTTTTGCATCAATGCTAAATAATTCCAAATCTGGTAAATCTACTTTTTCAATTCTACCTATTATCGTCCTTGTTTTTATCATGCTCAATTATCAATGAAAATGGTTCGCTCTTTTTTTCATTGTGCCAAATATAGGAGTATTGTTTAATACTTTTTGTTACTAATCAGTCTATTAATTTAGCAACTGTTTTAAGAACAGACAATATTTTATATTAAACCACATAGGAACATAGTTATATTGATAAAATTAAAGATAAAAGTATTTCATAGACAAAAATTTTAAACATAGAATCAACTATGTAAAACAAAGTTTCTTTGTTTACTTTTAGTTCTAAAACCTATGTAACTATGTGGTTAAAAAATACTGTTGAGTAATTACAAAAAAATTAATGATTTTATCGCTTTATCTTATCTTTGTGTTATGATTAACAACAAATCATTTCAAATCATTGCCAAAACATCTTTCGGATTAGAAGATGTTTTAATGGAAGAGTTAAAAGTTCTCGGCGTAAAAGACGCTGAAAAAGGAAATAGAGCAGTTACCTTCTCTGGCAATAAAGAAATGCTCTACAAAGCAAATTTATGGCTTCGAACTGCTAGTCGATTAATTGTTCCTTTTAAAGAATTTACCATTAAAAGTGATGCCGAATTGTATCAAAAAATTAAAGAATTGGAATGGGAATCCATTTTTGATGTGAACCAAACTTTTGCCATAGATTCTACTGTTTTTTCTCCTTTATATAATCATACCAAATATGCAGCTTTAAAAGCTAAAGATGCTATTGCCGACCGTTTTAGAGATAAATTTAATAAACGACCAGATGTAAATACTGAAAATCCAGATATACGAATTAACTTACATATTTCAGCAGAAAACAAATGTACCGTTAGCCTTGATAGTTCTGGTGACCCTTTATTTAAACGTGGTTATAGAGAGAGCATGAGTTTAGCTCCTATGAAAGAAGATTTAGCGGCGGGATTAATTTTATTGAGTGGTTGGGATAAACAATCCAACTTTATCGACTTAATGTGCGGTTCTGGAACATTATTAATAGAAGCTGCAATGATTGCTTGCAACATTCCTCCAAACATTAATAGAGCTGTTTTTGGATTTATGAATTGGAAAACCTATGATGAAAGTCTATTTAACCTAATTGCTGACGAAGCTTTAGATGAAGAAATCGATTTTAAATTTAAAATAATTGGGATTGATATTGATGCCAGAGTGTTGGGAATGAGTAGAGCCAACATTGCTGCGGCTGGATTAACCGATAAAATTGAACTTCATAAAAAAGATTTTGTAGATTTTGATGCTCCTCAACTTAAAGGGGTTATCATTTCTAATCCTCCTTATGGAGAACGTATTGGCGATAATGTGGATGATTTGTACAAAGCTTTTGGAGACAACCTAAAAACAAGGTATGACGGATGGAATGCTTGGTTAATCAGTTCCAACATGAATGCTTTAAAACAAGTGGGGTTAAGACCATCTAGAAAAATTAAACTCTTTAACGGAAATTTAGAATGTAGGTTGATGAAATACGAGCTATACAGCGGCACCAAAAAAATTCATAAATTAATAGACTCTTCAACGAAGCAACTTCCTCCCCAAAGGGAGAATTGAGGTGGGTGATTCCAATGGAACTTTTAGTTAACTAATGATTAGAAAAGATTACATACCTCGCTACTTTGATGAATTGGCAAAAGTGTTAGCAGCAGTTTTACAACTAAAAAACGACTTAAAACCAGCAGCAGCCCAAAAACAATTGAACGATTTTTCTACTGATTATCTAGGAGTTGATTTAGCAACCATCTTAACTATTCCTTCTCCCTTATTAATACCAACATTAGTAGAAAAATACCACTTTACAATTACCCATTTTAAATTGCTAGAGGATGTCCTTTATCACAACTATTTACTAAAATCAACAAATCAGAAAATTAAAAAGAGTACTTTAGAACTATTAAACTATTTAGCCAATACAGACAACAATTATTCTGTTGAAAGAATAAATAGAATTAAAGAATTAAACATTTAAAAACTCGTCATTGCGAACGAGGAACGAGTGAAGCAATCTTACCATTAACAAGATTGCTTTGTGCCTCGCAATAACGTTCAATTTATAATATGAAAAAAATAGGCGTTTTTACATCGGGAGGAGATGCTCCAGGAATGAATGCAGCAATTAGAGCTGTTGTTAGAACTTGTGCATACAACAAAATTGAATCGTACGGTATTTATGAAGGTTATAAAGGTTTAATTAATGGGAATATTAAAAAAATTGAATCCAATGGTGTTAGCAATATTATTCAACGTGGAGGAACTATTTTAAAAAGCTCGAGAAGTGAAGAATTTAAAACGGTAGATGGAAGAAAAAAAGCGTTCGAAAATATTCAAAAATTTGGATTAGATGGTATTGTTGCCATTGGTGGTGATGGTACTTTTACTGGTGCAAAAATTTTTAATCAGGAATTTAACATTCCTTTCGTGGGGATTCCTGGCACCATTGATAACGATTTATTTGGTACCGATTTCGCAATTGGTTACGACACAGCCATTAACACCGTTGTGGAAGCGGTTGATAAGATTAGAGATACAGCAAGTTCTCATAATCGTTTATTTTTAGTGGAAGTAATGGGAAAAGATGCCGGATTTATTGCTTTGAGAAGTGGTATTGGTGTTGGTGCAGAAGCCATTTTAATTCCAGAAAACCAAACCTACGTCAACGAGTTAATCGCCAATCTTGAAAATAATTCTAGAAAACACAAAGAAAGTATGATTATTATCGTTGCTGAAGGAGATGAATTTGGGGCTTTTGAAATTGCTAAATTGTTGAAAGAAAAATGTCCACAATATGATTCTCGAGTTACCATTCTTGGTCATATACAACGGGGTGGTAGTCCATCTGCAATGGATAGAGTTTTGGCTAGTAGATTAGGAAATGCTGCTGTTAACGCCTTGCTCAACAAAAAAACTAATGTTATGATTGGCATCGTTAATAAAGAAATTGTCTTTACTCCTTTCGAAAAAGCCATCAAACACCATATTAGAATTAATAAGGAGTTAATCAACTTAGCCGAAATACTTTCTTGTTAAATGGAAACCAAATTTATTGATGTCATATTACCACTTTCTGTTCCTAATTTGTTTACGTATCGTTTACCTTTTGAACTAAATGAAGACATACAAATTGGACAACGTGCTGTTGTTCCTTTTGGAAAAGGCAGTAAATTATATTCTGCCTTGGTAAAACACATACATCATTCACCTCCTAACGAATACCAAGCAAAATATGTAGAATCTTTATTAGATGACCAACCCATTGTGAACGAACAACAATTAAAACATTGGGATTGGATTGCCGATTATTACATCGCCAATCCTGGCGATGTTTATAATGCCGCTTTGCCTGGAGCTCTTAAATTAGCTAGCGAAACCAAAGTGGTTTTAAATAATGATTTTGATAAAGAAGCAATAAAAGATTTAACCGATAACGAATACTTAATTTATGAAGCGTTGGAAGTTAGAAATATCTTAAGTCTGCAAGAAATATCAGAAATATTGGATGTTAAAAACGTACATAAATTTGTAAAATCACTCATAGAAAAACGGGTAATTGTTGTGGAGGAAGAATTGAAAAGAAAATTTAAACCAAAAATTATTTCTTACATTCGATTAAGCAAATTTGCTAACGAAGAAAAAAATCTACAACAAATTTTTGACAACCTAAAAAGAGCCAATAAACAATTAGAAACGTTACTATCATTTATTCATCTATCTAAAAGATACCAACAACCTATTGGAGTTAAAAAATTAGATTTACAAAACTCCACTCAAGTTACTTCCTCTATGATTAATGAAATGGTGAAGAAAAATATTTTTGAAGTTTACGATGTTGCGGTTGATAGAATCGGAAAATACAATAATGAATTGATTGGCAAAAAAACATTAAACGAACATCAGGTAAAAGCTTACCAAGAAATTAAAGAAAGTTTTAAAAGTAAAGATGTTGTTTTATTGCATGGTGTAACAGGTTCTGGAAAAACAGAAATTTACATCAAACTTATCCAAGAAACGATAGAAAAAGGAGAACAAGTGCTTTACCTGCTTCCAGAAATTGCATTAACTACTCAATTAATTACTCGTTTACAAAAAGTTTTTGGAGATATAATTGGCGTTTATCATTCTAAATTTAACGAAAACGAACGAGTTGAAGTTTGGAACAAAGTACTAGATTTTAAAGGAATAAAATCTTCCAAATTTCAAATTGTAATGGGAGCTCGTTCTGCCCTATTTTTGCCTTTTAGCAAATTAGGATTAATAATAATTGACGAAGAAAACGAAACCAGTTTTAAACAATACCATCCTGCTCCACGGTATAATGCCAGAGATGCATCTATTGTTTTGGCAAACATCCATCACGCAAAAGTATTAATGGGTTCTGCAACTCCTGCTGTAGAAACCTATTGGAACGCATTACAAAAAAAATACGGTTTAGTTGAATTGAATCAACGACATGGTGGCGTTCAATTGCCAGAAGTGCTGTGTGCAGATATCAAAGAAGCCTCTCGAAAAAAATTAATGAAATCACACTTTTCTCCTTTGTTGATGGAACACATGGAAGAAGCTTTTAAAAATAAAGAGCAGGTTATTTTGTTTCAAAACCGTAGAGGTTACGCTCCTTTTTTGTTGTGTGAAGAATGTGGACATGTGCCAGAATGTATCAATTGCGATGTTTCGTTAACCTACCATAAATTTGCTCATTTATTAAAGTGTCATTATTGCGGAACCAACAAAAAAATGCCAACAACTTGTGCAGCTTGTGGTAGTTCCAGAGTTACTTTAAAAGGATTTGGAACAGAGCAAATTGAAGAAGAATTGCCACTATTTTTTCCTAAAATAAAAGTTGCCAGAATGGATGCCGATACCACCCGAGCTAAAAATGCGTACCACCTTTTAATCAGCGATTTTGAAGATGGACTTATTGACGTGTTGGTAGGCACACAAATGGTTACCAAAGGATTAGATTTTGACAATGTTTCTGTAGTTGGAATTTTAAATGCCGACAATATGCTCAATTTTCCTGATTTCAGAGCTTTTGAACGTTCGTACCAATTAATGAGTCAAGTAAGTGGTAGAGCTGGAAGAAAAAAACGAGGAAAAGTTATTGTTCAAACTTACGATCCTTACCATCCCATTATTCGGCAGGTAATTAACCATGATTATTTAGGAATGTATCAAGATGAAATTGTTCAACGAAAAAAATTTAAATATCCACCTTTTCAACGGTTAATTTATTTTTCTTTTAAACATAAAGATCAAGAAATATTAAATGCTGGTGCTGCAGAATTTACAAATGAATTAAAAGCTAAATTTGGTGATAGAGTTTTAGGACCAGAATTTCCTGTTATTTCACGTATTAAAAACCTCTACCACAAAAATACCATGCTAAAAGTAGAACGTGAGATTTCTGTTTCCAAAACTCGAAAACTCATATTAGCAGTAAAAAATAAATTTGAAGCCTTTAGCAAGTACAAAAGTGTACGAATTACTATAGATGTGGACCCGATGTAATATTTTGAGTTAAATTACTTATCAAACACACATAACTACTTATTAAAAAAAGGGTAATTCTACTCTTGTTTAAAATTGGTTGTCCATCTAATTTAGTAGCATAAAACTAAAACGATGAAACAACTATTTTTAATTAGCATTATATTTTCTTTTTCTCATCTATTTGCTCAAACTACAAAGCAAGAGTGTTTAAAAGTTAAAGGAATTACCACCGATGGAAGATTGTACAGCACTAGTCGATTAGCAAATGTTATTATCAACATTTATCAATTTAATGATAAAATAGGTACTTACCAGTCTGATGCTAAAGGTAATTTTGAATTTGAAATTGAGATGAACTCTTACATCGTGTTAGAATTTGAAAAAGAAAATTTCTTTTCAAAAAGAATATTGTTTGATACTCGAAACGAGAACATCGATTACACTAAAAATTATATTCCTTTTAATTTTGAAATTATGCTGTTGGAACAAAAGAAAAAAGTTAACTATGGTGATATTGATTTTCCTATAACAAGAATAGAATATTCTGTGGAAGACAAAGAATTTTTTTATGTTGACAAATACACCAACAACATGATTAAAAAGCAAGAAAAAGTAATGGCTAGATTAGCAAGATTACACTAGGCTTTCTATTAAAAAAACGCTACGTTAATAATTTTTCTAAATTTGTGACTCAACAATTAATATTGAATGATGAGTTTCAAAAGTTTATTCCGTAAAAAATCAGCAAATGTAATTTTACAAGAAGGTGGAGACGGAGAACATAGTGGACTTCATAAAGTTTTAACAGTAAGGGATTTAACGTTTTTTGGTATTGCTGCCATTATTGGTGGAGGAACATTTAGTGCTATCGGTAACGCATGTTTTTCTGGTGGACCTGGTGTTATCTTTTTATACATGATTTGTGCAGTAGCATGTGGTTTTACAGCACTTTGTTATGCCGAATTTGCTTCAAGAGTCCCTGTTTCTGGAAGTGCCTATACTTACGCTTATGTTTCGTTTGGCGAATTGTTTGCTTGGATTATAGGTTGGGCTTTGTTGATGGAATATTCTATTGGCAACATTTACATCGCTTTTTCGTGGAGTGGATATTTTACTAATTTACTCGAAGGTTTTGGAATGCACCTGCCCGAATGGCTCACCATTAATTACACCGCAGCACATCATGCTTTTATTGATAATAAAATTGGCGAAGGATTTTCTGCTTGGAGCAATGCTCCACAACTAGGAGGGTTACGAATCATTTTCGATTTACCAGCCGTTTTAGTTAATGTATTTATTACTTGGTTAGTTTATATTGGAACTAAAGAATCCCGAAACATTAGCAACATCATGGTGATGATAAAATTGGTAGTAATTGTTTTGATAGTAATTGTTGGATGTTTTTATATTAACATTGATAACTGGACACCTTTTATGCCTAATGGTTTTACAGGAGTAATGGCTGGAGTTTCAGCAGTATTTTTTGCCTACATTGGTTTTGATGCAGTATCAACATTAGCAGAGGAAAGTAAAAATCCTCAACGAGATTTGCCTAGAGGAATGATGTATTCCCTAATCATCTGTACCATTGTATATATCATTTTAGCGTTGATTTTAACGGGAATGGTTTCTTATTCTGCTTTAGGAGTAAGTGATCCATTAGCTGAAATATTCCAATTAAAAGGAGTGAAATGGATGTTATTTATTGTTTCGATAGCAGCCGTAGTTGCAATGACCAGTGTATTGCTTGTTTTTCAAATGGGGCAACCACGTATTTGGATGAGCATGAGCCGTGATGGATTACTTCCAAAACGTTTTGCATCCATTCATCCAAAGTACAAAACTCCTGGATTTGCAACTATTATAACTGGCTTGGTGGTTGGTGTTCCGTTATTTTTTACAGACGAAAACTTTGTGCTCGACTTTACCAGTATTGGAACCTTGTTTGCATTTGTACTTGTTTGTGGTGGAGTTCTGATGCTCCCACCACAAAAAAATGAAGATTATACAGAAAAAACAAAAGGTAAATTTCGGTTACCTTACATCAATGCAAAATATATTTTTCCTACAATTATACTTGTTTCGTTCTCCATACTATTTTATTTTATCCCCGATTTTATAACTGATAAATTCCATATTACAACAGAAAATGCAGCGACCAACGTTCCAATGCTCGTTTTTTTTGTGCTTTGTTTTGTAATGGCAATTTTAGCTTTTATCAAAAATCTTTCACTTATCCCAATTCTTGGATTGGTATCTTGTTGTTACTTATTAACAGGAATGGCTGTATCTAACTGGTTATGGTTTTCAATTTGGTTGTGTGTTGGGTTGGTGGTGTATTTCTTATACAGTAGAAACCACAGTAAATTAAACTTTATTAAATAAATTGCAATGAGTATTAGCTTTTCTTTAATAGAAATTCAACTGGACACAAAACCATGAACATATCAGTAAGAGTAGCAACCATAAAAGATGCTGAGTTTATCACCGAATTGACTCATCAATTAGGTTATGAAACAACTCGTGAAAAAACCCAACAACGTTTGTCTGAAATTCTAAACAATAACGAAAACTGTTTTTTTGTTGCTGTTGATGATACTTTAGTTGTTGGTTGGATTCACGGATTTTATTCGATAAGAGTGGAATCGGAATCTTTTGTGGAAATTGGAGGGTTGGTGATTGATAAAAATCATCGAAAAAAAGGGATTGGCAAAATGTTAATGGAAAAAGTGTGCATTTGGTCGAGCTTAAAAAAATGTGACAATATTAGAGTACGGAGTAACACCATCAGAAAAGAATCCCACCAATTTTATAAAAACATTGACTTTATTGAAATAAAAGAACAAAAAGTGTTTGGTAAACAATTGGGTTAAAATAATCAAGTTACACCTATAATTACACGACTAACGATATAACAAATTCAAAATCAACATGTTTTTTTTATTGATTTTTAATTTGTACATTTGAATATGTATATGGCGGATATGATGCATACTTGTCCGACAACTGGCGGATGTATCATATTCGCTCGTTAGGCAAAGTACATAAAAAAAACGAAACGATTCTAATTGAAAATTACGTAATTATTTGTATCTTTAGGTGTGAAAAAAACGACAAAATATCACAACGACTTTATCGTAGATCGCCTAACGAATTCTATTGTGAATAGTATTTCCGGAGACAGTTTTCCGACAGAGGTTTCTCTTTTATCGAAAGAGGACATAAAACAAGTTCAAAAGAAAAATGGCTGGCTTTTCGACTGGAAAGAGGAACTTAAATTACCCGACAGAGAAGTTTATAAACTGACAATTGTAAACAACTCTAATATTGTTCAAGGAATTACAAGCTTGACAGTTAGAGCAGACAATGTGTTTCTTCATTTAATAGAAACTGCTCCTTTCAATAAAGGTAAAGGAAAACTATACGAGGGTGTCGCTGGAAATATTGTAGCGTTTGCCTGCAGACTTTCATTCCAAAGAGGAAGTGACGGTTTTGTTTCTTTTCACTCAAAAACAAATCTTATTGACCACTATGTTAAAACGTTAAATGCAATTCACTTCGGTAATCATTTAATGGTTATTGACACTGGAGCCGCTTTAAAACTTGTAGACAAATATTTTAAATCGTAAAATTATGAAAACAAAAAACGAAGAACTTGATGTTGACTTCATTCAAAGCAGACCTTTGACTCAAAAAGAGGAAAAGGAATTGAGTGAGTTTATAAAAAAACTCAAGGACAAAAAAGGCAAATCTACTTCGAAGAAGGCAGCATAACCATTACCAATAGTGACTGGCGTTTTAACTTCTATATGTAACATCTTAAGTATCACGACTTCTAAGTTAGAGAAACTAATTCTAGGTTTAACGAACTGCATATTAAAAAATGTACTTTGCCTAACATTAAAATTTTTTAATGTTGTATGAAAAGTGACATAACAAATTCAAAATCAACATGTTTTATTATTTGTTTTTTTGTACATTTGAATACGTATATGGCGAATATGATGCATACTTGTCCGACAACTGGCGGATGCATCATATCCGCTCGTTATAGCGTATTTTAAAATCTAGCATACTGAACGCATATGTTGAAAAAATTATTCAAAATGGACACATTATATATTTTACTAATTTTCTCAGGAAGTATTATTGCTATTATTGGGGCATTCTTTTTAAATTATACTAACCATAAAGCAGGTCAAATTCTTCTTAGTAAGGTTGAAACAGGAATAAAAAAATCAGAAAATGCAATTAATCATATTACTGGAGGTGATTCATGGTGTTACTATGATGTAAGACTTTCAAATATTGTTAATGAAAATAAGACTGTGATTAAACAACACCTTTCATTAGTTTTAGAGCATGATGGAGTTTACCCGATTCCTGAAATACAAATTAAAATATTCAAATTAGTAGCAGATTAAACAATTAAAAATAATTCTCAACTGATAACAATTCATGAACAGAAAATTTCTTGGTTTGGAATGGATGGGTTTAACTTTAATTCTAATCAGTTATTTGATTTAAAATTAGATAGTAATTTGACAGAAGATAGATATCAAGTTAATATTGGTGCACCCAATGGTGCTATTACACAAGAGATAATTTTTAGAAAAGACTCTAATAATTTGTGGCAGTATGCAACAAGAGTTGAAAGAATAAAAATAGATTATTCTAATCCTAATGAAAATAATAGAAGACAAAAACAGGGGCATCCTGAAAAATTATATCAAATTATTGAAAAAAATTTCCCAGATAAGCAGTCGCTAGGATGGGATACTATTGATGTGAAAAATGAAAATGATAAAAACACGCTATAACACGGGTAACTGTTGCACAACTTCCTAAAAAGGTAATATTTTAACGCTATTTGATTTCAATAATCTCAAAAGGAACATTAGCAAGAGTTGCTAAATCGCTGCCAAGTATTTGCATGTCTTCGTCATCCACATCAAAATTCCAAATTACTTTCACCTCAGTATTTGTTGCTGTATAATAACTTTCCAGCTTTTTAATTAGGATGAGTACGCACTCGGTTGAATGGGTATTCAAATAATCTAAATAGATATAGAATGTAATTTTATTGGGATTGGTTTCTAAAAAAGAAGAAATCCAATCTTCGATAGGTTGGTAGAATTTAACGGGATTTTCGGGAATAGAACGCCCAGTAATTTTAAGCAACCCAGTGTTGCAATTAAAATTTACCGTAGGAGAATTTGTTTTACCTTCTATTATTAATGTATTCATAATTGAAACAAAGGTAAATTTTATCTGCTATCAAAAAAAATAAAAAATTTATTTATTTCAAAAGATTAGAAAAAACTTTTTTAAACTTATCCAATTTTGGTCTAATTACAGCACTGCAATATGGGTTTTCTCCATTTAAATTAAAATAATCCTGATGGTATTTTTCTGCAGGATAAAAATTAGTAAAAGGAGAAATTTCTGTAATGATAGGATTTTCAAAAACTTTCGCATCGTTTAATTTAGTTAAATATTCTGAAGCAATATTTTTTTGTGCTAACGTATGATAAAAAATAACCGAACGGTATTGCGTTCCAACGTCTCCTCCTTGTCTGTTTAATGTTGTTGGGTCATGTACTTGCCAAAAAACTTCTAATAGTTGGGGTAATGAAATCACTTCTGGGTGGTAAACAATTTGACATACTTCGGCATGTCCTGTGGTTCCATTGCAGACCTCTTTGTAAGAAGGATTTTTTACAGTTCCACCTGCATAACCAGAAACAACACTTTCAACACCTTTTAGCTCTTGAAAAATTGTTTCTACACACCAAAAACAACCTGCTCCTAAAGTAATTGTATCCATTTCTATTTTGTTATTAAGTTTTAGTTGATTGGAATTAGCTTTAAAATCTGAACATGTAAATAAAATAATTCCTAAATTAATTAACGTAAAAAATTGTTTAAACATTACAAGTGCTTAATAGCTTGCTATTAGCTCTTTAATTTTATTATAAGTTTTATCTCCCACATTAACTAAAGGCAATCTAAGAGTATCGCCTGTAATGTTTAATAGTTTTAGTGCAGCTTTAATGCCAGCAGGATTTCCATCAACAAACAAATAATGAATCATTTCAAAATATTGGTAATGTAATTTTCTGGCTTTTTTAAAATCTGCTGATAAAGCAGCATTAACCATATTAGAAAATCCTCTTGGAAAAGCATTTGCAAGTACTGAAATTACACCATCACCTCCACTTGCAATAATTGGTAATGTTAGTGCATCATCACCAGAAATCACTAAAAATCCTTTCGGCTTATTATTGATGATTTCCATAAATTGCTCCATATTCCCTGAGGCTTCCTTAATGGCAATGATATTTTTAAAATCTTGGGCTAAGCGTAAAGTTGTTGAAGGTAAAATATTTGAGCCTGTTCTGCCAGGAACATTGTATAAAATAATTGGTAAACTGGAAGCTTGGCTAATGGCTTTATAATGTTGGTAAATACCTTCTTGAGTGGGTTTATTGTAGTAAGGGCTAACTGATAAAATAGCTGCAACTCCTTTTAATTCTGTAATTTTTATGGTTTCAACAACTGTTGCAGTACAATTACCTCCCATTCCTAAAACAATAGGCAATCTATTGTTATTTACTTTGATAATAAAAGCTAAAATTTCTTTTTTTTCATCTTTGCTTAAGGTAACTGATTCACCAGTAGTTCCCTGAACAACCAAATAATCGATTCCATTAGTTACCAAATGTTCTACCAACCTTTCTAAAGCTTTGTAATCAACACTTTTATCTTTATTAAAAGGAGTAATAATTGCAACTCCAGTTCCTCTAAATTTATTCATTTTCAATTTTTTAACAACGATTTATTTTAGTACTAAGTTATAGAAGAATTATAAAAAATAAAATTACTTCTTTTTCTTTTCATAATAAAAGGATAAATTGGGGTAATTTAGACCAAAATTTATGCAGTTATGAGATCAAAAGAAGATATTGTTAACAATTGGCTACCACGCTACACTGGAAGAGAATTAACAGATTTTGGAAAGTATATTTTATTAACCAATTTTAATAATTACGTTGAACTGTTTGCCCAAAAATACAACGTAGAAATTATGGGTAAAGATAAAGCGATGCCTAATGCTACGTTTGATGGCATTACCATTATTAATTTTGGAATGGGAAGTGCAAACGCAGCTACAATAATGGATTTATTAAGTGCAATTCGTCCAAAAGCGTGTTTATTTTTAGGAAAATGTGGTGGATTAAAAAAGAAAAATAATATAGGTGATTTCATTTTACCTCTAGCTGCCATTCGTGGCGAAGGTACATCCAACGACTATTTTCCTCCAGAGGTTCCGGCTTTACCAGCTTTTACGTTACAAAGAGCCGTTTCTACAACTATTAGAGAAATGCAAATGGATTATTGGAGTGGAACTGTATATACCACCAACAGAAGAGTGTGGGAACACGATACTGAATTTAAAGATTACTTAAGAAAAATTAGAGCAATGGCGATAGATATGGAAACTGCTTCTTTATTTATAATTGGCTTTGCAAATGGTATTCCAACAGGTTCTCTATTGCTGGTTTCCGACCAACCAATGATTGCTTCTGGTGTAAAAACGAATAAAAGCGATGAGTCTGTAACCAAAAAATTTGTAGAAAGTCATCTTGAAATAGGGTTTAAATCTTTACAAGAAATCAAAAATCATGGCACGAGTGTTAAACACTTAAAATATTCTTACACAGAAGATTAATGAGTCATATACAACTTTTAAAAGATCTTAAAAACAAAGTTTATCACCCTGTTTATTTTTTGTCAGGAGAGGAAACCTATTACATCGACCAAGTTTCAGACTACATTGAAGATAATGTTTTAGATGCAACTGAAAAAGATTTTAATCAAACCATTCTTTATGGAAAAGAAACAGATGTAACAACTATTATTAGTGAAGCCAAACGATATCCCATGATGGCAAATCATCATGTAGTTATCATTAAAGAAGCCCAACTTTTAAGCCGACAAATTGATCAATTAGAACCTTATATTGACAACCCTACTCCTAGTACTATATTGGTAATTTGTTATAAATACAACATCATTGACGGCAGAAAAAAATTTGGTAAAAAAGTCAAAGAAAAAACCGTTTACCTCGAAACAAAAAAATTATACGACAACAAAATTCCAGATTGGATTTCAGCTTATTTAAAAGATAAAAGTTATACAATTACGATTCCCGCAGCTACACTCATTGCCGAATTTTTAGGAACTGATTTGAGTAAAATTGCTAATGAACTCAATAAATTAATCATCAATGTGCCTGAAGGTATTGAGATTACTCCAGAATTGGTTGAGAAAAATATTGGTATTAGTAAAGACTTTAATGCTTTCGAATTAAACAAAGCCATCGGAGTTAAAAATATTTTAAAAGCCAACCAAATTGTCAATCACTTTGCAAAAAATGATAAAGACCATCCTTTGGTGGTAACTGTTGGCTTACTTTATACTTTTTTTAGTAACATTTTAAAATACCATTATACAGCAGATAAATCTAAAAACAACATTGCTGCTCTTTTAAAAGTTAATCCGTTTTTTGTTGGAGAATATCAAGTTGCTGCTCATAACTATCCCATTAAAAAAGCTGTTAAAGTAATCGAATATTTAAGGGATTACGATTTAAAATCTAAAGGAGTAGATAATGCTTCGACTTCGGATGGCGAATTGCTAAAGGAGTTGGTTTTTAAAATTTTGCATTAATTAACTTCCTTCAAACATTTGCTCATTAGTTGGTAAGTTCTTTCAATATTGTTATCCAACCCAATAGAAACTCTTACCAAACCATCTGTTAATCCCATACTTTTTCGTTCTTCTTCTGGTATTTCGGAAGAAGTACTTCCTCCTGGAGCACTAAATAATGTTTTGTATGAACCTAAACTCACTGCCAAATAGCCAATGTTGTTATTTTGCATGGCTTCCATTAAACGATTCGCTTTTTGACTATCTCCCATATTAATGACAAACAGACCACCAAATCCAAATTCAGCATTCATCAATCGTTTCATCAATTCATTTTGAGGATGATTTTCTAACCCAGGATAAGTAATTTGGTAGCCATCATCAGCTAATTTTTTAGTAATGTACATTGCATTAGAACTGTGTTGTTTCATTCTGATGTGCAATGTTCTTAGGTTTTT
This sequence comes from uncultured Vicingus sp., assembly GCA_964360245.1. Lineage (GTDB taxonomy): Bacteria > Bacteroidota > Bacteroidia > Flavobacteriales_E > Vicingaceae. Next base: position 1,757 of record CAYHWX010000058.1, on the reverse strand, counting down.
TAAAATATTTGCCGAGCGTAAACTATCCAAAACAGGACCTAACAACATACATGCACCACTGTGTACATCATACAATGAATCGATAAATTCTTTACTTCCACAAATTGCTCCAGAAACACAATCGCTCATTCCATTAATAAACTTAGTCATGCTATGAACCACAACGTCTGCACCCATTTTAGCAGGAGAGAAAATTAGTGGTGAAAAAGTGTTGTCAACCATCAATTTTATTCCTTTTTCTTTTGCAATTTTAGACAAAGCAACAATGTCAGAAACTTCCAACATAGGGTTACTAATGGTTTCGCAATAAATAATTTTTGTTTTAGAAGTAATTGCTTTTTTAACCTGCTCTAAATTAGTGGTGTCAACAAATTTGGTGTTGATGTTATATTTGGGTAAGAAATTCTTAAAAAAAGCATACGTTCCTCCATAAATTGTTCGGCTCGAAACAATTTCATCACCAGCATTACAAATTTGTAAAATAGAACATGTAATAGCCGCCATTCCAGAACCAGTTACAGATGCACTTTCTGTTCCCTCCATTTTTGCAATAGCTTGCGACAAGTATTTATTAGTCGGATTCCAGTGGCGGGAATATAAATAACAACCTTCTATTTCATGCTCAAAAATTTCTTCCATTTTACCTGCTTTCAAAAAAGTATAAGTAGAAGAGTCGGTGATGGAAGGATTTACTCCTCCAAATTCTCCAAAATATTGCAAATCTTGAATGTGATCTGCTGGATTAAATTCTGCCATAGCTGTAATTTTAAAGAAATTTTATTTTACAAATGTCGGTATTTACAATATAAAAATCTAAAGAAAACCGCCATATTATCTTTCGTTTTTTAATTAATATCGAACAAATTAGAAATAATATTTGCTTCATTGTGAGCAAAATAGCTACTATTTTATAGTGGATTTAATTTTTAGGTTGCCTAAACAAAAAAGAAGGTTACAGATTTTGTAATTGAAAAATTCTATTTTTGTTTTGGATGGAATTTAAGTGAAGCTTACCCATTTGTTTAAAAAAAAAGTTAATTTCGTTTTCTTTAATTAACTTAATGTTACCATTGTTATGATACATCCAAAAACTGAATTAAAGTATATTAGTAAAGAAGTTGGTCACGGTATAGTTGCTACCGAATTTATTCCTGCAGGTACAATTACTTGGGTGCTAGATATATTGGATAGAGAAATTACTCCAAAAGAATTTGAAGCGATGGATATCAATTATCAAGAAATTGTAGATACCTATACCTATAGAAATAAAAATGGAAATCGTGTATTATTATGGGACAATGGACGATTTGTGAACCATAGTTTTAATTCAAATTGTTTATTGACTGCTTATAATTTTGAAATAGCCATTAGAGATATTGAAGTTGGCGAACAATTAACCGATGATTATGGTTATTTAAATATTATAGAACCTTTTAGTGCAGCAGACGAAGGAACAGAAAGAACGGTTGTTTACCCTGATGATAATTTGAGATACCATAAAATTTGGGATGACCAATTATTGAATGTTTTTGATAAAATACCACAACTCAATCAACCATTAAAAAAATTTATGAGCAACGAATTATGGGAAGATATTGAAGCTATTGCTAATAAAAAGAAAAAAATGGACTCCATTTTAAAAAACTATTATGCTGACGAAAAAGTGAGTCAGCCACAGCAATAAATTTCCCCTTACTTTTTAGGAGTTCTAAAAATTGAGTTTTTTGATTACACACCCCTTTCCCCTCTTGATAGAG
>CAYHWX010000057.1:3504-25261 GCA_964360245.1 uncultured Vicingus sp. | reverse complement strand
TGAATGGTAAAGGTAAGAACACCTTTAGGTTTAATCCTGCGGAGTTTATAATTTATCTTAACGGGGTTGACAATAACTTTGGCGCGGATAAGGTAGTGTCCAAGACCGGAAACCTTATTAGCCAAATCTAAGTCATTCTCAGCCGGAATAACGCCGCGCAGAATCTTCCCCAAGCTATCGCTGGCAGTGTAAGAATAGGTTTGCATTACCCTCTATGTTTGCAGAACGCAACAATGCCTTATTTCTCGCTTTTAGCGCTTAAGCAGAAAGTCTACTTTGATTATAGCTGTTATAAATTAAAAGCGCCGGCTTGTCAAGATATAAAAACAACAGAATTACTTATCCATACTGAGAATAAATCATAAATTTTTACTTAGAGCGCTTCTTTGTGTATGTAGAATCCCGGAATTATTGCAGTTACTGCAAGTTTCATCTATCTTTTCTTCCCAAGGCAAGCTTTATTTGGTGACTGCTTATGGGTTTCCTATTTTTTTCCCGCCTATCACCGCGGAAATAAGCTCAGATTTTTTGGTGGATATCTCGGCCTTCTTTTCTTCTTCATTATATTCGTCTTCAACACACACCGCTTTAACCGTTCCTACGTCCGGAGCAAGCCACACACTACAAATCTCACGCTCTGTAAAATCACGGCTTTCCATTTTTTCTTCTCGTATTGAACGATATCTAAGGCATCCCATGAATTTTCCCGCAGCCACTTGGACATCTTCAATAGCCTCTAGTGTTATTTTTATAGTATTACGGCTTTCTCTTATCTTGTTTCCTTTTAAATCGTATAAAATTCTCGCAAAGGAATATTCGCCGTTCTCTCCCATTGCTATGCGAGGGATATTTATCATCGGAGGACCGTAAATTTCCTCCCCATCTCCACTAAAAGCTTTATATGTCTTAACCCCCTCCGAATCAATACCTATAAACTCATATTCGTTATCTTCGGAAAACATTTTTAGCGCCTTCTTCCCGTTAATCGTTTCTTCTCCTTCTATTTTAAATGTTTCCTTCGGCATTTCTTCATCGTCTTCGACCACTGCATAAGTCCAGCTATCCCCCTGGCCCAAAGGACAATATTGCTCTAACTCATCCGCAAATGTTGAATTCACAAATATAGTTAGCACAGCAATTACAAAAAATAAAATCTTGCCGTTTTTTATCATATTTTTCCTCCGATAGCTTAAAGAAAATTTACATTCCTCTTTTATTTATACTCGCGATAAAATGACAGTTCATCTTATCGTATTCCTCGGGCAGCGCGCAAAATTCTTAAATATCTCCCTTTTTAAAAATCACGTTTATTGCTTTAAGAAATACTTAGCTTGGCACGCTGGACGCGAGTGATTCCATATAATATATTACGAACTGGTAAATAAACTATCCAGGGATTCATTAGTATGAGAGAAGGAAAAAACCCGATCAGATTCTATATAAATCTTATGCCAAATTAAAAAACACAATATACTCCATATTTGCCTTGCGTAAAAAAATGCCCCTTTGTTGTAGTTTTTATACGCATGCTGAACAAACTCGTAATTTAAATACCCCGTATTCTCAATGTTTTCTCGTGTTAATATTCGGCCAACAGTCTCATGTAACTCATTCTGAAACCAAAGGTGTATGGGAACCGAAAAGTGTTCTTTCCTTACCTTGATTATTTCCCGGGGAAGATATCGAAGGGCGGCTCGCCTAAGGATATATTTCTCTCTAAAAAAACTGAGTTTAAGGCTTGAGGGAATAGCAAATGCGAATTCAACGAGATTATGATCAAGATACGGAACCCTTGCCTCCAATGAATGCGCCATAGTCATAGTATCTACTTTTGTAAGGAGATCATTGGGTAGCCTTGTCTTTAATTCAAAATAGGACAGCCTATTAAACAATTCTTCGCTATTTTTAGATTTGGAATTAAAATACTGCCTATTAATGGTATCGGCTATATTTTCTTCCTTTGGCCGGCTTTGAAGCTTTTGTCCATACAACATTCTTTTCTCATCTTGATTAAAGATGCAGGCAATGTCTAAATAACTTGCTCCTATGTTTTGAATATTCTTGCAGAAACCTGATAGACGATGCAATCCTTCAACGCCTGCTAAAGATGAGTACTTAAATATTTTATCTAAAATAGCACGCGGCGCTAAACCTATCAACCACGGAAGACAATTAATAAGAGAAGCCGAGGAACGCGATATATCCCACGCATATTTCATCAGCAATGTTCGTTCATAACCACCAAATAATTCATCGCTCCCTTCGCCGCTCAGGATGACTTTCACCTTCTTGCTTGCTATTTCGCTAATAAGATATGTCGGCATCAAAGTCGGATCTGCATTCAACTCATCTGTATTCCAAATTATTCTGGGCAATATCGAAATCATATCCGGCCCGCAAACGTACTCAGTGTGTTTAGTTTTAAAATAATCAGTTGTGAAACGAGCAGGCAAAAGCTCATCCTGAAATCCCGAATACTTAAGACCGACAGTAAAAGTATTCGTTCTCATTTCCAGCTCTTTCTTCATAATGCCAACAATAGTGCTTGAATCTATGCCGCTTGAGAAAAAAACACCCAAAGGAACATCACTTATCAGCGCCCTCTTTACTGCACCTTTAATTCTTTCAGCAAGCTGTTTTTCAATGTCTTTTTGCTTTAGCGATAAAGAATTCGCCTCTATGTCCCAGTATTGGTAAGTCTTAAATGAAAGGCGATGTTTATCGTCTAAGCGAATCTTCATATAATGACCAGGAGGAACTTTAAAGATATCTTTAAATAAAGTCTCATTCAAGTGATTGTAACGAAAAGTAAAATAATAATCCAACGCTCTCGTATTAACTTTTCGAGGCATCTCCTCCCAGCATAAAATAGATTTTATTGCTGATGCAAAGATAAACGCATCACCTCGTTGCGCATAATAGAGCGGCTTAATTCCAATACGATCCCTGGCCAGGAAAAGTGTTCTCTCCCGCCTGTCCCATATTGCAAAAGCAAACATCCCATTAAAGCGAAACAAACATCTTTCACCCCAAGCCAGATATGATTTCAGGACTACTTCTGCATCTGTTTTAGAAGAAAAAGAATGACCCAAATTTTCAAGGTCGTCTTTAATTTTGTGAAAATTAAAGACTTCACCATTATATACAATAACTGCCCGCCCCTCATTGTCTATCATAGGTTGATGGCCAGAATTCGAAAGGTCAATAATAGCCAGCCGCCTATGACCAAGGCCAACATAGTTTCAGAAAATAATCCTTCGTCATCAGGACCTCTGAATGAAATAACCGTTGTCATTTTTCTAAGAAGAGCATTGTTATTCATCCCTAAGAAACCGGTTATTCCGCACATTTAGCCGTACCATGTCCTTTTGCCATTAACCGGCGCGCTAAGACTTATCCTTGTTAAATTCCTTATCAATCTTTGTAAGGTTAATCTGAGGATTAAAAAAGCTCCTTCAAGCATAATACCCATAGACATCTTAGATGCGCCGCTAGTGCGCTCAATAAAAACTATGGGGATCTCTTTTATGGAAGCGCTAAGATTTTCCGCATCGAAAGATACCTCTATCTGAAACGTATATCCTTTAGATTTTATCTTGAAAAAATCAATCTTTTCAAGAAGGTTGCGTCTAAAACATTTAAATCCGGTGGTTACATCGCTTAAGTTCATACCCAAGGCGAGATTAAAAAACCATTTGGTTGTTTTTGAAATAATATTACGCCACCTAGCCCTATTCTTTATGCTTACTCTTCCTAAGAAACGCGAACCGGTAACAAGGTCGTAAGTTTTGGCGTAATGCAAGAAAAGCGGCAGATACTGCGGATTATGGGAAAGGTCAGCATCCATTTCAAATATATATTCTGCGTCTAAATTATCTAATACAAATCTAAACCCATCTTTATAAGCTGACCCCAGCCCCTGTTTCTTTTGACGCCGGATAACAAATATTTTGTTGTTTAATTCAGAAAGTCTCCGCGCAATAATTCCGGTACCATCCGAAGAATTATCATCTACTATCACAATATACGCCTGGGGTAAGATTTCGACAATAGCAGATATTATTTTCTCTATATTATCTTTCTCATTGTAGGTAGGAATAATTATCACTGCCTTCGCCTTCCTGGCCTCTAAAATATACTTACTGCTTTCTCTCAAAGTTTGTTCAGCCAAAAAGGTATCGGTCAAGGTGTGCGAACATAATTCTGATTTTTGCATAAGCATCTTTAATCCTACCCCTAGATATCTTTTTAATTCCTCAAGAGATTTAAGCTGATTTATCCTGTTCCAAATGATTTTTGGACGGAAATAAAATTTAGTATAGAATTCCCTGGTAAGCGATTCTATTTCTATCTGTGACAAATTTGACCATGGTGTAGGCAGCCGGACTTCTATCTTTTTACCTAAGACATGCTCGCGCCAGTAATCTTTCCCGGTTTCTTTAATCAGTAGCTCATCTAGCTCTGTTCCTGGTTTAGCAATAGCCCTGCAGACCTGAATAAAATCCAAACCAAGACTTTTGGCAAACTCAATTGTGCTTCTTATGCTTTCCCTTGTATCACACTGGTTACCTGCCATAAAGAAGCCCATTGTCCTTATGCCGTATTTCTTTGACCATTTTATAGCCTGTCTAACTTGTTCTATCTTTATGTCTTTTTTTATGGATTTCAATACTTTAGTATTTCCAGATTCTATTCCATAATATATCTGCCTGCAACCAACGCTGGCTGCCTGACGCAGCATATTCTCATCCACCACATCCACTCTCGCGCGGCAAGACCACTCTATTTTTATACGCCTCTTTTTCATTCCCTCAAAAATTTCTAAAGCCCTGGCCCCCGGCAAAAAGAATGTTGCGTCAAAAAAATCTATCTCACGTATGCCAAAATCTTTATAACAGAGTTCAATTTCATCAACTACTTTCTTTGCTGACCTTACGCGGAAATGGGTGTTTGGATGTATCGCGCAAAAGGCACATCTAAAAGGACAACCAGTAACGGTAAGCATAATAGTAAAATTCTTTAGTTGTGAGACAAAAGAATAATAGGATTCGTTAGGAAGAAGGTGCCGGGCAGGAAAAGGGAAAGTATCAAAATCCGCAAATTTCTCTTGCGGCCTATTAATAACAATTTCTCCATTCTTCTTATAGATTATGCCGGGTATATCATCCAAGCCAGCTCCATATTCTAATGCCTTAATGAGTTTGGGCAGAGATTCCAGAGCATCTCCTATAATTCCATAATCAATTTCCCGATGAGAAAGCGTCTCTTTAGGGTAAAGCGAGAGATTGACGCCTCCGGTGATAACGGGGATATTCAGGTTTTCTTTTAAATAGCGTATCCAGTCTAAAGCATTATGAAAATGATAGGTCTCTGACCTGAAGCCTAAAACATCCGGTTGAAAATTTTTTATTTGCTCAAGCGCCTGCTCTTGGGAAAGGTTTAAAACGCGCGCATCCAGCAATTGCACCTTATGGCCATGACGCTCTAAGATCGCTGCGACATAGGCCAGTATTATGGGAGGAGGTGAACAAAACTCCTCATCCACAGTACTTAAATTTTCTGAAAATATCTTATGCTGATAAGGTGGAAATATTAGGGTTACTCTCATATGGCTCTATTCAAAAAATTTGCAGCATTTCGTTATTTTTCCTCGAGAAGTTTCTTTGTCTTGCTGTATTGCAGATTTAGGGATTAACTAAAAGAGTCTTCATTAAATTTTTATTTTACATCCTTCTTTATATCTTTTAGGATACTTTTAATTTCCTCTACAGCATAGCCTTTTCTTTGCGCGCTGGATAAAAACCGGACTGCCTCAGGGTATTGCCGATGAAGCAGGTTTATCAAGCCTGCGATATACTCATCTTCTCCTTCTACGCTCACAACTCTAACCTTACCATCTTTTGCGTATTCTGCAAAATTTAACCAATAGTCTGTAGAATATGGGTGTGCAAATTTATCAATATTCTGGACTATCCAAGTAAAGATTCCTCCTTCGTGATCAATATTATTTTCTAACGTATATTTCGCTAATATCCTCACTTGCCTAAGATAAATAGTGGCAGCTAATTTCTCCTTTGGGTCAAAACAGTTTAGTCGCAAGGCAATTAGTCCTTTTCCGAGTTTTGAAAATATCTTTTTTATTTCCTCATCAGGAACCTTTCCCTCCCGAGTCCCTAACTCTACATCCATGGTCTTCCCTAAAACATCTTCCCACTCCCCATATTCATCGAAATAATTATGCACTTTAATAGAGGTAATCGCCTCTATTTCTCTTTTGGGTATTTGTTTCTTTAAAAATAATAAGCTAACGGCCTTTTGAATAATATCTTTACTTAAGTCTTTACAAATATTGAGCCTATAAGAAAAACTGCCCGCCAAGGCCAGACTTCTTTTAGAAAAACAGGGATGGGGAGAGTATCGTTTTAAAACATATTCTAAAAGACCTGCCTTTCTTTTTAAAAATAGTCTTAAAAAATAATCCGCTTCTAATTGCTTTTTATCATCTTCCATAGCCTTTTTGACGTATTTTATTAAAAGCTCATTATTTAATCCGGCTATATGTTTGAGAAAAGCGTAGGGTTGTCTAAAATTTATCTCTGCTTCCTTTAGTTCGTTTATGTTTATCAATCCTGCTTCGTCATCGCTAACCCCATCATAAAACGCGTTATCAAGATCTATCAGATAGATTATCCACGGGGGAGCAGCCAACAGTTCAATTTCTCCGACCGGAAAATAAGACAGACGATAGCCAAAAATCTCATTTATTATTACCTGGGGAATCAAATCTCCAGGATAATTCTTTATAAATCCGGAATGATAATAAAGCGGGTTACTTGATGAAATCCATTTTATAAGAAAACCGGTTTTTTATTCCCATTAACCGCGAAATCAGCCCTGTATGTATCCGGAGTCTTAACCCCCAAGACATTGGCTAAAGTATAGACAACCAATACCTTAACTATTTCCTTATCATTTTCTACTTTAAATAGCCACTTATTTCCTTTATTGTCTTTTAAAACATAATTTTCTGCGTCAAAGATTTGTTCCTCATCGCTTGCCAGTTTAAAATCTAACCTATCAATGTAAAATTCCCCCATTTTATTCTTTAAGTAGGCCAGCCTGCAAATTGCCTCGGTAACCAATGTATCCTTTAAAAATACCGCAGCAATATAAATGATAACGCTAAAAAGAATCAGAAAAGATCCTCTTAAACAGGTTGATTTTATCATTGCGTATAAATTCGCATAACCAAACTATAAAAATAAATTCGAGAATTAAATAAATCCATCTAAATATTCTGTTAAATCTTCATCACATCCGTTTTTTTTAGCCAGGGAAAGATATTCTTTGGCAGCAATCAGATTATTTTTTATCACATAGAATAAACCCATGGTATAGTAGTCTTCCTTGGAGAGAGTCATCTTTCTTAATCTTCTAATCGCATCTTCTTTTGGAAAATCGCCTATCTTATCCAGGACATCTAAATCAATATTCCATAGTTTCATTATTTCGGGAAATATGATTATAATTTTTTCTAGAATCTGCACCGCCTTACTGATATCTTCTTTTAATAAGTAGAGCTGAAAAAGATTCACCCAGGCAGAAACAGAATTGCCGTTTTTTTCAAGCGCCGCGTTATAAACTGAGAGCGCCTTATCAGCCTGAAAACCGGGATAAAATCTAAAGAATTTCTGACCGGTTTCATAAATACGCCCGAGCAATAAACATGAAAGAAGGTCTCGGCTGCCTTCTAATCTAACTACCGGAGAAAACATATCGCGGTCCGCTACGGAATTTAATGCTTCCGGAAATTCTTCAACTGCGTTATTTTTCTTATTTTTCTCCAGAGCCCGATCTTCTATGCCAGACACTCTCAGATTAGCTTCTAAGCAAACTTCGTCAAGCTCATTCGGATGAAACGTGAATCGCCCAAGCGCAGGCACAAACCCTGGGATGCCGGATTTAAATTGGGCTATATAAATGTGCGCGGCCAGTCTTTCATGTATTGATCTCCCGGTCTTGGCTAAATAACTAAACTGTCTTAGGATATCTCTAATATCAATGTCTCTAATCAGCGTATCGGATTCTGAAGTAATTTTCTCAACCGTTAAACCCGTATCCGCTATATCGCGACATTTTTTGGAGGTAATTATACGGATAACACTCTGCGGCTTATCAGAAAGCGCAGTTTTTGCAATCAAACCTCTCTTTTCGTTTATAGATTTTCTTATTTTATTGATGATGTCTATGTAGAAACTCAGGGGAATTTCTTTAGGTGGGTTGGTTAATTTTTTGCTGAAAAAATTTTCATAAAATTTTTTATAGTCCGATTTGAGATTATTCTTTTTGCGGAGGAAAAAGGCTTCCTGGTCGGAATAAAAAAAGAATAATTTTTTAAACATCCTGCGGTAATAGCTATCCTTTTTCTTTTGAATGAAATTTATAAAATTAAAGGCGCTTAAATATGACTCTTCACTAATGACTCTATTCTCTAGGTAAGGCTTAAAGATATCTCTAAAAATAGATGCTATATCGTTAGGAAGGTAATCATTATCAAATACTTCCCCTACATCAAATAAAAAAAATTGGCCGTTATAGAAATTGACTTCCACTTCGTCGCCGCCGCATAACCATCTAAAAATATGGATATTTATTAACTCTCCAGCTTGAGCCAGGCTAAGATTTAGCGCTATTTCCTTCAGATCCGGGATTACTTTTTGCAAAGAGCCGTAAACAAATTCATCGTTTATGGGCAGGATGAGCTCATAACATAAAGGCGTATTTATCCCGGTAATTTGTGCGAATTTAGAGAACTTAATATCTTTTTCAACGCCCAGATGCTCTGGGTAGGTTTTAAAGAGCCAAAGAGCGTCATTTTGGTCTTTTAATATATATTTTTCATTACCACCTGAAAAGGTCTGCTTATGGTACGCCTCCAGCCTAATCCTCTTTACCAATTCCTTCCCTAATTTCTCATCAATCTCACTAAGGCTAATAATCACCTGGGATAGCAGGGTATCCTTAATAAGCAAGGCGAAACTAGTGAATAAAGAAATAGCTATAAGAATCAAAATAATTTTTATTTTCATAAGAATTGCCAGGCATCATCTTTCTGTTTCCGCCAAAAGTTAAACATTTCAATTAATTTCTTCATGAAAACTCTTATGCCTGCACCGCTTTGAATACCTTTAATTCTTTGAGAATGCCGAATACGCACTTCTTTAATTAGGATTCTTTTTCTTGCGGCTCCTATCAATATCTCAGCGTTAATAAACCCGCCGCCGCTTCTTAGCGCTAAACCATCAAGTACTGATTTTTTAACCAACTTAAAGCCACAGGTAATATCTTTCTGTCTTATTCCAAATAACATACATATCAGTTTGTTGTATATTCTCCCAAGAATAACCCTATATAAAGAATCGCTGCGCACTGACCTTACCCCCACCACAATATCATATTCGTTTGCAAATGCAACTAGCTTTTCAATATCCGAAATATCAAACTGCCCATCAGAATCCATAAAGAATATCAGCGGAAACTGCGCTATTTTAAACCCGAATTTTAAAGCATTGCCGTAGCCTTTATTTTTTGAATAATGAATCGTTTTTACATAAGCTGCGTTTCGAGAGAGACGCTTTATAATCTTGTATGTACTGTCGGTGCTTCCGTCATCAATTAATATAAGCTCGTATTCTTCCGCTATCTTCGGCAGAAATTCTGTAACTGACTTAAAGACATTTTCTATGTTTTCTTCTTCATTATATATCGGCAAGAGCGCGGATAAACATTTTATTTTCATCTATCGTTCCCTGACTATTCTTCTAATCATCTTTATACTACTCTAACTTAAAATCCCTTGGACTAATGAAAGGCATTACCAGGCGGTTTATTCCCAATAACCGTATCGCATCCTATCATAACTTTACGCACCTAGTGCATCCCGATAACATTTTTTCCTTGCGAATCGTCTTTCTGAAATTTATGAATTTGTCATTATTCCATATCTCTTCAATAGTGCTATCCTTAAGATTACCCATTTCTAAGTAAAATGCAGCGCAAGGATAGACTTCTCCCTGAGGAGAAACCCTCATTACGTTCCAGGGATAAATACATCTGCGTTTAAAATAAACATCCTGAGTGAACCAGTGCACTATTTCTCTCTGGTTTAAATCAGGCTTGAAGAAAATCTTTACATTTCTCTTCTTAGCATAAGAATGAACCTCCTTAATTGACCTATAAAAATTAGTAAACTGACTTCTGCTAAAATCCTTTACCCATACTAAACTCTTGAATTTATCTATAGGGAAAAGTTTATCCCAACATCTCTTGTGTTCCATAAAGTGTTTTGTATTTAGAAAAGTTAAAAAATCAAACGCTAAACAGTCAACCTTTAAGTCTTTGGCAATATCAACCATTTCGCGCAAACAGGATATATTTTTATCCAATACAAGACTGTTTATTATGATTCTAGGCCTAACTTGTCTTCCTCTCATCTCTATTAATTTCTTTATATTAGCGATGGTTTTCTCGAAACTTCCTGCTTTTGCTCTCAGCGAGTCATGAATTTCCCTCGGCCCATCTAAAGAAAAAAGTAAATAGTCTAACTTGAGATTAATAAGCTCTCCGGATATATATTCTTTAAGGAGAGTAGCATTAGTAAAAATTCCGCATTTAAAACCACCGTTTTTTATCTCTCTGACTATCTCGAGTAAATCGTTTCTTAAGAGCGGCTCTCCCCCAGTCAGGAAAAAAGATGTATTCTTCTTTTTCACCGATCCCACAATTTTCCTAATCTCATCTTTGCCTAGATAATCAGAAGAACTCCCCGCATCGAAATTCGGCAGGAAATTAATAAAACAAAACTCGCAGGCAAGATTACATCCGTAGGTCAAATCAAGAGTAATATTTAGGGGAAAACATGCCTTGCTTTTATTTAAAAAAAGAACAGGCCAGGAACGAAGAAGATGCAAGAAAAACTGTTTTAAAGAAATAGCATTAATAACAGCCGTGTTGATATATTGACGTTTTAATTTTTTAATACAATCTATCATTGTATATACTAATAAGGAAAATGCCATTATTTAAGTCAGTTAATTTTTGTCGCGCGGATATATCTTGGCCCATCATCTAATATCCTACTTTCTTTTTATCAAAAGACACTTCTGCAAGAAATTATTAATTCTTAACTCGTTAGGACATATTTTAAGTGCCTCTCGTGCCTCGGCAATCGCCTCATCTAATAGTCCTTTCTCAAAATACCATTTCATCAAATCCATATCATAATCAACGTATAACCCATAGCGATTCGGAGGAATATTAAGTTCTTTTATACCTGCCAAGAACCAAAATGACTGTCCAACTAACATAATTAACAGAACAAAAATACAGTATTTATATACCCTTTTCCTTCTCCATAATTCAGATAAGGCCAATGAAGCCAGATAGATACCAGGCCATAGACTAATTCCGGACCACCAAAATTCTCCTTTAGGAAAAAGACTGATTAGTCCAACAGGAAAAAGAAAAACCATTAACATAAATCTTATAATTTTATCTTTCCAATTTTTAAAACTATAAATTACTCCCATAATAATTACTATACCATCTAAAAAGCTCATTGTAGGTTTCTCCCAACTAATAGTTGTGCGATAATCAATGTCCAATATATAAGAAATAGGTCTAATCAAATAAAAGTTGATACCTGTTCTGCTTATACTTATCTCAGATATATTAGTCCATAATTTCATTTTTACAATATTTTCATAAGACATCTGCCAATAGGCATCAAAAGAAATAATGCTGATAGGGATAAGTAACATAATGTAAACTTCCTTCTTCTTGAAAATGTTCCTCCTATATATAACTAAATAAACCATAATGATAGGTATTAATAGGGCTATTTTCATGTCAGCAAGGTATCCCAACCCAAGTGAAATCCCACACCACACTAATAATGAATATGCTTCATTTCTTATCGCTTTAACTAATGTATATATACTAAGAATAGCAAAAAATAACATTATAACGTCATCTACAGCCATTAGGGAACGGCCAAGATGATATAAATTAAAACTTGATAATACCAAGGCTATGATTCCTGCTCTTTTTCCTATCGTTTCTGTAGATAATAAAAATATAAAAATAGTTGCTAATATACCAGTGATAAAGGAAAAGAAACGGAATCCATACACATTATTCCCCCAAATACTTTCTCCTGCTTTAATTAAATAAGGTGTAAGTAAAGGATGGGGAGTTAGAGAGTCTCTATACGGCAAATTGATATTATCGGAGATTACACAAATACTCTTGCTAATCACAATAGTTTCTTTTTCATCTTGAGTTAATGGGGCATTGCGTGCCAGAATAAATCTTAAAATAAAAGAAACAATAAATATAAGCGTAACAATTAGATAAAAAAATTTATTCACATTAAATCCTCGAAGGAGAAATAGATATTTCTGATACTTTTTCTCATCTGACAAATATGCACCTACAGGGTGCATATTTGTCAAGGCATTTTGAATTGTTAAATTATACCATTTTTTCATCAGAGAAACTAATTTTACAAAAATATGAAAATTCACCATTTTTTCAGGTCATATTTACTTTTACAGGAAAGAAAAAACTTAACCAAAATAATAGTGTCTTTGCCTTCCATATACTTATTCTTTCAAATTATTTTGTTTTTTCATTAAGAGAATAAATTCTCCGTTCTCTTTTACAATTTTATGATTTCCTATTTTTAATACATTAGATAATTGATGCATTGTTCTTTCATGAGAAATTTCCACGCCGCCAAAACCGTGGTAATCGTCTTTCTTATTCAAGAAAATGTATTCTGTTTCAAAATCATGCCCATCACGGTCGTTTATCTCTCTTATGCATCCAAAATGATATATATCGTCCCTGGAAGATAAGGCGGCTAAATAAGTTTGGGATGTTGACACGGAAACATTAGATGGAATAAGACGGATAAACTCCCAAGCCATTTTATCTTTTTCGTCCTGTCTATAAAATATTGGATTATACATATTTCTCACAAATACAAATCTCTCATCTGCGATTTTCTCATCCCTATATATACCGGAAGGCGAAAAAATGATATTATCACCAAAATTTGAAAATAAAGTCCATATTAAAAATTGGCTTCCGAATATAAAAAATAATATTTTTAATGTTATCCTCCTTGGTAGAATATTTTTATTATAAAGGAGGGCAACTATTCTGCATATTCCGAATATAGCTCCTAAAAAAATTAATGGCACTAAATATGCTATGTGATGAAATGAGTCAAGTGTTAAAAAATATTTCTCTTGAGCTACCTGAACAGATGCTAAAACAGGTAAACCCAATAATAATACCTCGGGAGCAAATAAAGAGACAAAAAATATCTTTGGGTCAAATAATTTGATTAGCAATTGAAAATTAGAAAAAGCAAAAAGCTTATTAATAATTTCTTCTCTTCTGTAAAACAATAATTGCATAAATGAATATTTTTGTGGGTTTTCGCCAAATAGATTCCAAATATATGGATTACTATGAGAAAGACGGCCCAGAGATGGCATAATGATGTTCCAAACAATATATACATACCCTCCGCCTAGAAGTATGGGAATTATTTTCCACCTTAATGGCATCTTTTTTACAAAAGCTAAAACCGCAAATATGCAAATCAGAAAACCCACTTCATCTCTACACATCATAGCCAATATACTAAATATAATAAATTTCATCATATGCTTTTTATAAAAATAATAGAATATAAACAAGATAAAGGTTGTCGAAAAAGAAATTAACGGCTTATGTGACACAAAACTGAGATGATGAAGAGGGTTAAAGAGAAGATAAGTAAAGCTGTATACGATGGCAATAAATTCAGAATTAAATTTTTCCCGCGAAATCCAGTAAATAGGAAAAATTCCTAATGCAAGTATGCCGTGCACTAGTATAAATAAAGTAAAAATATGGGGAAATAATTTATAAATTGGAGCAATAAAAATATAAAAAAAAACAGGATGAGAATCTAATATGCCTTCGCCAATACTATTATAAAAAGTCCTTCCAGAAACTGTATGCCAGAGTATATTGTTGCTTTGAGCGAGACTATCTGATGAAAAGGAAAAAAATGACTGGTACTGTAGAATTGAGAGCCAACTAAAGAAAACCACATATATAATCATAGCGCTAAAAAGCATGATGTAGAATAGATGTTCTTCGCCTTTTCTTGGCATTACACACCTGCTACCAAATCCTGTTTATTAAGCTCAGATCCATTGTAAACGTAAAATGCACAATCCGCCAAATATTAAAGATAACCGCCAACGATAAAATACTAACAATTATTTTTCTGTTATTAGCCATGGAGGGAAAGTTGTCAAATATAAAAAGCAATAACGCAGGAATAAGCAGGATAAGATGTTTTGTAGACCGCCAGTCAATAATTGAAAAAATAAACGCTCCTATGACAGAATAAGTTATTAAAAATATACTGGTTTTAGCCTTAAATCTATTCAACATGAAAACAAAAAAGGTAATGAGAAAGGAAAGGAAAAGAAAAGGATTAAGGACCCGGATGAACTCCCACCACAAATTTCCGATGCTTGAATAGCCAGAATAGCCAAAATCTTGCAGGTGAAAAATGCGGTTAACAAAATGGTAGCGAAAATGGTCTGCAAAAAATGCCTCTTTATTAATGCTGATACCGTAAATCCAGAATAGCGCTGTGCCGGAGAAAAAACCAAAGCTCATCGCTAACATAGGGCTATTCTTCCTGAATAAATTTCCTTTCAAGGCTTCAGTAACCATAAACGAGACTGCTAATATTAACAGTTTATGATCAGTTAAGGCAGCCATAGCAGAAGCGCAAAATAAAACCCATTTTCTTTTTCCGGCAAGATAGATATAAGTAACTATCAAAATAAAGTAGATATCTACCGCCGTATAAGACCCACCCACAGCCCTAATCAACAGTTCGGGAATAGTAATAAATACAAGCAAGGCGAAACAAGAAAGTATCTTTGACTGCGTAAAAGATAACACGATTAAATATACGACCCAACAGCTTAATAAAGTAAAAAAGATATTGGGTAGACGAGAATACAGCAATAGCGGTTGAGCGTAAAAGGTTTCGTAAACTTCTCTGGCCATCTTCCAATACTCTCCACTCTTTATAATTCCATAATTTACCTTACGGACAACTGTCCTTTCAGAAACAGGAATGTAATCTTCTTTTATCTGGTTGTCTCTGATAAAACGATATTTTCCTACAGGAACTAATCTTCTATTTGGCTCTAGGAAAGGAATATCTTTATCTAATATTATCTCATCCCCTTCAATTTTCAATATCTCAACCTCAAAGGGATTAAAACCAAACACCGAAAAACTGATTTTCTCTCCTTGTTTTGGCCTTTTGTTCATCAATTCTTCGAATTTTTGAGCATAATCGTAGTAATATTTGACATCCTCCAAATGCCCAGCCAGAAATAAAGATGCCGCCGTATAGAAATGCATCAACGGCGGGTGGGCGAATTCGTAATTCAAATAGCGGTCCGTGAATGTTTTAGGCACAAAATGTTTGCTTAGGCCATAGGCGGTTGATTGCGTGGTAAGAGTATTATCCTGAAGGGGAGGTATTACATTGGTTGCGAAATACAACAAAAACAACCCAGGCAGAATGAAATAGATAATACCTCTTATATTTAAGCTAATTTGCCTCTTCCATATTTTCTTATCATTAAAATAAAAAACGATAAATATAAGATTAATTAAAATTAATATATATATAGAATAAGTAACCTTTCCGATGGCTATTCCTAATATTACATGAAATGCGATTCCGATAATAAGCGTTACTGTTGATATAAATAACGACCAGAATACTGTTTCAAACGAATCTAACGTTCTGCTAAAAAATGCTGTTTCTACAACTACCGCACCAGGCACAATAAAGCTAACCAAGCAAATCATTAGCCCGGAAACAAGCGGTGGAAGTTTTAGAAAACCACTGCTGAGCAAGAGGAAAATAATCCCATAGATTAACCAGTATAGAGTTTTTACTTTTATCTTGCTAATATTCAATTTGTCCTTTTCTCCTTACAGTATTCCACATAAACTCAAAGAAACTCACATATCTTTCTTGTGCATTCATACTTTTAGTCTCCTGCCAATGCTGGATACCTTTTGCCTCATGCACTAAAAAACAAACCCTAGAATTACAGGAAACCAGAAAAAGATCCTTATTAAAACACGATACCCAATCCTTATCAGTAAAATAATATTTATATTGATGAGAAAAATCATCGGAAATTAGTGAGTATAATTGCCAGGTGCCACTAAAGATGTGCGATAAACCTTTATCTTCAAGAAGAGATTCCAGGTCAGACTCGACATAATTATTAATATAATCCGTAGATTTAGGATAGAGAAATTGCGCCTGAGACCAAAAATCCTTGTAATTCGTATGAGGTTTATAACTAACCGGCCACAAAAAGATTGCGCAAATCACCGCAATAATACCATGTATTATTCTTAGGCGTTTATTTATTGCTGTAGGGGAGTCTAAATAACGAAAGAAACCAACCAAAGGTAAGAAAGCAATTGGTGTTAAATTATGGACATTCCTTCCTCTTGCCATTAAGAGCAATAGAATGTAAAAAAGGCAGCTTAAGCTGACAAAGTTGGCCGTGTGGTCCTTCTTAGATCTGATTATGAATATACTTAAGAAAGGCAAGCCTCCTATAAGTAGGGCGTATTTGCTTAAGAAACCTATTGCAGACACTGAATTTGGAACCGCATAAAAACGGCTTACTAATTCTGAAAACGTCTCAACCGCAGAAATAGAATATCCGAACTGCCAGGAATAAAATAAGATTAAGAATGCCCAACCGCTGCATATCATAGCAACCTTAATAACGGCTGTTTTAAATGGCTTTCGTTCTTCCTTTACGCATAGCCAATAAGCTCCTATTAGTAACCACAAGATAACCGGGGCATACCGAAGAGCCTGAAGCAGTATTATCGCTGCTAAAACAAATAAGTCATATTCTTTGTTATGCAATGACCACACTATGCACATAATAATAACGCTCACGATTACATCGGCGGTTACCGCAGTTACATCGCTATAAAAAGGCTCCCAGTAAGGCTGAAAGAACATAAATAGCGTAAAGATAATAATATGGAGGCAAAAAGAAAATGTAACAGAACAATGCAATGCTTCTCGCTGTCTTTTGCGGATAAGGAGCAAAAAGGTAATGTATATCAGCGTTGCGTAAAAAAAATATAATATTCTTAAACTAAGTACATTTTTTCCAAAAAAGCATATTAAGCTCATGCCGACCACAGGAACTATATATGGCAATTGGAAGATGTTCTGATAAGGCAAGGTTTTTAAAAGGTAGAAAGAATGCCAAAAAACTTCATGACCGTCTCCATCGAGGTCTTCGATATGGAGCTTGCCTGCCATGGAAACAAGAAGAAAAATAAGCGTAATAATAAAAGGCGCATGTATGGTAATCCCCTTCAGAATAAGCTGAGGAGACATAGCGTATACACGTTTGTAAATTCCTCGTTGCATCCCTAATAAATAACCCGCAATGATAACGCCGATGATTGCTAAAATAAAACTGGTTCGTTCAATATATCCTACTGAAAAAACACTGAAAAATAAGACAATGCATTCTAAGAGAATAAGGCTTGCACAAAAGGACTTAATAATCAGCCCACCCCCGCTTAGGTATTGCCCCTTACCCAAAGCAAGCGTCCAGGTCAATCCCGGCACAATAAGTATAGCGGTTAAAACAATAAAGATTGATGCCGGAAAAACTAAAAGATTAATGGCTGCTTCTACCATGCTAAATTAATTGTCGTAAAGCAAGGAGTAAACCAAAGACAAAAAGCATATTTCCCAGCCTTACTGTAAAAGGCAAATAATGGAATTCCACGGTATGCGCTCCGCGGGGCACGGCAACAGCCCTAAACGCATGATTAGCTCGATATATTTTGACATTTTGTTCATCTATGAAACAACGCCAACCAGGATAAAAAGCATCGGAAATAAAAAGCAATGAATTATTAAGAGAGCGCGTTTCTATTATTATTTTGTCTGGCTTGTAATCAACTATTCTTGCCTTATTTTCTGAAAGACAAGGTAAATTTGCTCCACCGACCCGCCATACAGGCTTCTCCTTGAGATATATCTTTTCAGAGGGAGAAAATGCGCTATCGGAGAGAATCTTTAACATTTCAGGCTCACTATTTATTATTTCATACTTATCAACTAAGAATGCTCGCGGCAAACACCTCAAATTCTTATACACCTTAACGGTGCCATCGTAAATTAGTTTATAGGCATCGTTCTCTATGGAAACCGCAGAAACAAGGTATTCCATATTTAACATATTAAATACCGGTAACGATATAACATCAAAGCTATAAGCTGACCTGGCTTCCGCTTCATCCCCGAAAACATAGCCAGGCGCCCCAATCATTCGCTTGTCAATGCTTCTTATTATGTTAACATAATTTTCCAATAAAAATGAGAAATGACCCTGGATATCATATATACTGTAGATTAGAGGTATGTTTGAGTTAAATATATTATCCGTCTCACCTAACCTCATAATTCTTCCTAAAGAACCGGGGTTATCTTTTTTTATTATATCTATAATCTTTTCTTCTTCTTTCAGGTGTGGTCTACTATTTTGCCGAGGGGAATTTCTGATGTGAATCTCGCTTAATAACAAACAATCCAGGGCAAAGACAACAAGAAACAGTCCCCTTCTCCAAGGCGGCCTCATTTTTTCTTTTGTAAACAATCCCCACCCGATAGCTGCTATTACAGGGCAAACTATCATTAAGGGAATGGCTAATTCATCTCCGCCCTGCATAAATCGGGCAAACGGGAAAAACTTATAATACACCCAATATGCGGGTGAACCAAACGCAAATAGAATAAGAAACAATGCAAATACCGTAAAAAGTAATGCATACCTCTCTTTCCTTATCAATGCCCACAGGGTAAAGACAAGAAAAAACGAACCAAACTGCAATATTTCTTCTAGTGAGTTTGCTTCTTTAAACCAATCTACATATGGCAAAAAAAGGGGAAGAAGCGCGCTCAATGGAAGAGACGTGGAAACAGAAGCTTCAAAACTTCTTAACCTGGCGCTTAAAAGCGTAAGTTCTGCAGAAGGAATAAGCTGAATACTCCCTATTAATAAACCAAATAAACAACTCAAAAATAATCTAAAGAGCAAATATTTTTTCTTCCCACTATTCTTTCTTACGGCAAAGATTGCATAAACCGAATAAAAAATCAACATCAAAGAAAATAGTTGTAATTCACCGGCGAGTAGAGATAGGCCTATCCCGCCTGACAATAGAAATAAATATATTTTTTTTTCTGTGCGGATAAATTTTTCGGTTATCCAGAATATCCACGGCCACCATGAAAGAGTAGATAACTTATGGACGCTGGCCATGCAAACTGTCAACATAGTTGGTCCGCAACATATAAACAATAAAGCAGCCACAAAAGAACTGGCTAAGTTATGCGTAATTAATCTAACATACAATACTAGTCCTATACATGTAAGAAACAAATGAAAAAAAATAAGTATTCGATTAGACATATCAGGAGAAAACGATAACCGCGTTATGATATTAGGCATATAAAAAAAACCTATATTGCTGAAGGCGGCAAGGGGAACTCCGCATAAGCTATATGGATTCCAAAGGCAGGAGGTTTTATTTAAAATACTGTTTTTGATAAAAGAGGCAGGCGCGAGCAGCTCACCCTCGTAGTCAGAATCAAAAATAGCAAGCCCAGGTTTGCTGAACAAAGGCAATCTATAGATAAAGCTGATTGAAAGAGATAGGAGTGCCAGGATAAGAAAAATTGATACTTTTTGATTAATCTTTATAGATTTAACAAATTTAACCATACTGCTAATTTCATAGAATAAAGACAGTTAAGCTCCAGAGTCCCGCTGCACCAGCATCCACTGCAAAGAGATAAGAATTCCCTGTTCTTTGACAATGCCTCAAAGGCCCTCTCTACGCCTTTTTCTAAACAATTCATCCCGTCATATCTTTGCTCCATGAGCACACAAGGATACATAATGCCCTTACTGCTTATCCTGCACAATATTCTCCCTGCAGCGCATTGAATATTTCCCTGAGGATGAGGCCAGGAAAGATAATATTTCAAACTTGCAATTGAATTTCTTATTAGAGAAGGATACATTTTTTTATAATACAAAACCTTTCTTATGCCTTTACGGTATTGCTCGTTATTCGGTAGGAGTTTTTCAAGTTCGTCGAAACAAAAATAATCCAAAGAATGTAGCGGGTGCATATGAATATTCAGATTAAGCCTGTGCGCAAGCTCAATCAGAAATTTCGATATTAAAACATTCTGTGCGGTCAGGCCGGTAGATAGAGTTACATTTATTCCTTCACTCCGAGCCAATTCCATAGCGTATATCGTTTTTTTAAAAGTTCCTGCTCCGCGCAAACGTTCATGCTCCTCTTCGTCTCCCTCCAGGCTAATCCTCAATTCATCTAAAGTCCTGACCTCTGATATTCTTTGAGGCAGCATAATTCCATTCGTAAGCATCCTGACCGTCATTCCAAACTGCTTAATATAGGAGATTATATTGCCTATATCATCACGCATTAATGGCTCACCGCCTGTGAGGGATATCATACGCGTACCCATTTGAGCAAGGCTCCTCACTATTGAAAAAACCTCAGAGGTATTTAATTCTCCTGTATCTCTTTGAGTAACCTTGCAATATGCACATCGCAGATTGCATCTATTGGTTAAAGACAGGCTCACGAAAATAGGCGAGTATTTCTTAAAGGCTTTTGCTGAAATAAACGCCTTTGCAATCTTTATTTTATCTTTACATTTGCTAAATAACATTATAATTTAAGCACAGATAGAGGGTCACAGCTACATAATAACGTTGCTATTACCTAAGAATATAAAATCAGGATTTTTCTATTCATTGGTAAACCTATCAGCTTACCGCTTCTTTAAAGGACTCTACAATATGCAAGACATCGCGTTTTCGCAGAGAATAGTGTGTAGGCAAAACGATGAGTTCCTTAGATACCGCATAAGCTACGGGGCAATGGCTGAGAAATGGTTTAAAAATCCGATATCCGCTACAATTATAAGCATATACTTTTTCTATGTCTATGCCTGATAGTATCATCTTTCTGATAAATAAACTTCTCTTATATACGCAAAGAGGATATTTCCAATAAACATGCTTAGATTCCGGCTGAGCCTTAATCAGTCTTATTCCTTTTACATTTTTCATAAGTTCATTATATAATTTTACGTTTTCCCCTCTGTTAAAATTTAATCTATCTAATCTTTTTAGCTGATTAATTCCCACTACTGCCTGAACGGAGCTGTATCTAAAGACCGCGATACCTTTGATCATATGGTCTGTTTCCTGGAAACAATCATTCAGCAAATCGTTCTCTAAAAGATTAAATAGCAATACCGGAAGATATGCGGTGTAAAAAAATAAATGTCTATCGGTAGCCATTTTGGCTATTATGGTTTTACAAAACTGTTTTGCAATATATAAAGGCAAAGGCTTCTTAAGATTAGAATGTATTTTTTTTAATTTAATAAAAATTTCTCTATTCTTTGTAGTAATCATTCCTCCACCAAAAGTCATTATGTCCTTTCCTAGACTAAAACTGAAACAGGCAACATCGCCCATAGAACCAACCCTCC
>CAYHWX010000057.1:0-3494 GCA_964360245.1 uncultured Vicingus sp. | reverse complement strand
CAACCCTCCTGCCTCTATTCTCTGAGCCTATTGCATTTGCACAATCTTCTATAACATACAAACTATAGCTTTTTGCTAAATCAATAAGCGCTTCCATGCCACAGGGATTGCCAAACAAGTGAACTGCCACTATTGCCTTTGTCTTAAGGGAAATCTTTTTCCGAATCTTCTCACAGTCAATAGTTAAGGTATCTCTATCGATATCCACAAAGACCGGAATGATATTTTTAAGCATCAATATCTTCGGAAATATGGAAAAATTAAAAGCTGGCAGGATAATCTCATCACCGTCTCGAATATCCAATGCCTCCATTATCAGAGAAAAGGCTGCGCGCGCAGAAGACACTGAAATAGCGTATGGGACACCGATATACGCTGCGAAACTCTCTTCAAATTCTTGGATTGGATCCTTCTTCTGTCCTCTGTTTTCTGCAGAGATATACTGTATCAGTGAATATACATCTTCCTTAGATAAATTCACGTGTTGTCTTGGAATAGCTTTAAATAACATCTCTACGCTCTGTTTTGCCATAAAGGATACTTATTAATGCTTGACTTAATTTCATCGTTATCTTTAGGTTAAAGATATAAAATAAAAAATAATGATACAGATGTTTAGCTATAAAACTGAACCTGCAATAAAATTTTCTATAGAAATCTCTTTGTAATGTATTCAGTTTTTCAAAAGGCATTTCGCTTAGATTTATGCTCAGCTGGTAATGATATAGGTTTTCTACGTTACTGTATCTGATTGCTTCCTTATTCATTTCATAATAACGAGAGCCGGGATAGGGAGTAAAGAAATGCACATTTAACAGATCCGGATTAATCTCTCGAGCAAATTGTATGTCTTTAAGAACTTCTTTATATGTTGAGGTTGGGATTCCTACGATAAAAAATGCGTTTATCGGCAGACCAATTCGTTTTGCCATATAAAATACTTCGCGTGTTCTGTTGGCCCAATTGAAATTTCCAGAAGTTTTCCTAAGAACCTTTACCAATCTATCAGAAGAAGACTCTATCCCTACCCTAAGAAGCACACAGCCCGCCTTCTTCATCATAGCCATCAGCGAGTCATCCAAATTATCAATTCTGGCATGAATTATCCAGCTAATATTTATATTTCTTCGTAAGATTCCGGCACAGATGCCTTTAACATGATTTCTTAGCGCAGTAAAATTGTCATCGCAAAAAGTTATGATATTAACCCCCAGCTTAACCAAATACTCTATTTCTTTCATGACCGAATCGGGACTTCTCAATCTCACATTCTGTCCATAGCTTTCTCTTATCACCGTAGAACAAAAAATACAACTATGGGGACAACCGCGACTAGTCAACATATACCCCCACTTTAATTTTTTATATGCCCTGATAGAGTAATACGAATTGTATCCATGCATAAAAAGATGGTGTGGAAAAAAGGGCAAGGCATCCAGATTTTCTACAGTATGAATTATCTTATTTCTATTATATAAGCTGTATATGCTTTTGAGATTTCTGATTTCGTTAAACCGGCTATTACTCTGCACAAACCCTAAGAATGGGACTTCCGGCTCTCCGGCTATACACAGATCAATAGGGGATTTATCAAAGATAAAGTCTTCCGGACGCGCGGTAGCGTGTTGTCCAACTACTAATATTTCTGTATAGAGTCGGCGTTTTACTGTTTCTGCAAAATTCAGGCTTAACTTTACGGCGAAGCTTAAAACGGATAAGACAATAACGTCAGGAGCGAAACCAAACGTTTCCTTCATAAGGTTGCCAAGAGTTTTATTACTGACAAAGAGATCGATTAATTTCGTCTGACAATTACAATTGTTTGCTATGGAAATTAAATAACCCAACTCAAAAGGAGGCCGCGGATTTCGTATGTGACAGTTGTCAACTATCTCCAGACTAGATAATCTGATAAATAAATATTTCTTCACTTGTCTTTATCCGTTAGTAAAGATAAATAAGATGAGGGCAAACAGCTTCTCATTGCATTTAACCAAACACTGCCCATTTTCGTTAAAAACATATTTTATGCAACGGCTATTCATCTAAACTCAAGAAAAGATAATAATTCCTGACCCCATTCTTTTTTTCTAAAGTACCTTAACAAGTGAATCTCTTTTTCATTTTTCTTTTCTTTTATAACTATTATAGCGCATAATCCATAATACTTATCCTTGCCTTTCCAGCGCATTATCTCTGAAACATACCTCTTGGCATACGCATCATTATAGGAGAGCTCATTAGCGGCTCCTGCAAAGTAATAATGCCGGTATTTGTCAGCACTGATTGAATTAAAATATGTTCTCATTGCGTCATTCTTGGTCCAATAAGGATCTTGATATGACCCCTTTCCCAAACCAAAGAAGAAAAAGGGCATCTCTTCTTCTCGTAGTTTCAGTAAAATCCTTCTAATCGAATTAATAGAATTAGCCCTTACGCAATTTGTCCCCAAACGCTCAATAATGAGTGTAGCATGGGGGAGCAGGGATACTGCTATGTTGACGCGACTTAGAATCTACAAGGCTAAAATTTCCAAGTATGCCAATTGAAATTAATGTAATAAGTGAGAGCTCCCCAAAAAAATATAATTTATCATTGCTTTTTTTGAGCAATTCCCCTATGGCTGTAGAAAGTGTCATTATAATAAAAGGTATCAGCATAACAAGGTATGGAGCATCTTTAAGGTCTCTATCACCAACACAATAATTTATGTCAAAACTCGATTTCATTTTACTATTATGAAACTCTGCAGAAATATAAACAAAATAAAATAAGCATATAAAAAATAAAATAAAAGAGCTTTTTCTGCCCAATCTTCTTCGTAAGGCAAATAAATAGATAAACGATAGAATAAATATTCCATGATAGGTAAATGCCAATACTCTCTTATCAATATTTAGGACACCAATATAAGGCATAGGGATATGTACATCCGTAAAAGAGTAAAGTGCGGGGAAATTATGGGGAGCTAATTCCCTCGCATTGGCTAACAGGATGCTTGATTTTTCATGGATTGTTTGTGCGGTGAAAAATCCCTCATATAGCCTATCTAATCCACTGAACTGACGGGCAAAGTTATAATAAAACCACGGCAAAAGGCCTATCAACACCCCAAGTACAAAAAGAGGGAGCCGTTTCTTTAATTCGTATCTGTCGTATATAAACCAGTATATTCCGCAAGCTATACCCATAATCAAGTTTATATAAGTAAACCAAAAGTAAAAACCGCATAATAGGCCAAAAGAAAAATAAGCAACGTAACTTTTCTTCTTTAAAAATATCTTGAAGAAAAAATACATCATTGCAATTGTAAAAAGAGGCTCTGCATAATTACCGATTACCCTAAGACTATTGAGGGTATAGAGATTAGAAGATGTTATGAGTAGCGAAGAAGATATTACCGCGCACTTTCGCCCAAGATTTTCTTCAAGAAATAGGTATCGCAGTTTTTTTGCCAAATTGACCTCAAGCAGGCTGCATGATTACTTCTGAAG
>CAYHWX010000056.1:1462-25741 GCA_964360245.1 uncultured Vicingus sp. | reverse complement strand
TGTTAGTCTGTCGGCATTAACCAAACCAGCAAACAAAATTCGTTATCACTCTTTTGTTAGCGGTTTGGTATTAGTTAAAAATAGAAAATAGTTGGTTGTTTTTAACAATTATAAAAGATATGAATTTTGCAAATCTTTTCTTTTATTTTGTAATACTCACCGCAATTAAGGAATCTATTTTTGTTCCATTGTGGGAATTCACTCACAATGTAAACTAAAGTAGTATGAAAAATTTAAAAAGTTGTATTGATGCTTGTTTAGCGTGTGTAGTAACCTGCGAAAAGTGTGTAACTGATTGCATTAAAGAAGGTAATCAACAATGTATTTTATTGTGTCGTGACTGTGCTGACATCTGTTCATTATGTGCAAGATTTGACGCAAGAGGTTCTGTGTACGGACAAGAACTGCACGCTTTGTGTGCTGAAATTTGTAAAGCATGTTCAGAGGAATGTGCTAAGCATGCATCTCATCATGCAAGTTGCAAAGAATGTGCTGATGCTTGCAAAAAATGTGCAGAAGTTTGCGAAGAACTTGCTACCGCTAAAGCATAATTGTATTTGAAACAAAAGAAGGGTAGAATAAAATTTCTACCCTTTTTTTATTCTACACCCATTAGAAAACAAAAAATCATGAATTGGGCTGATATTCAAAACTGGAAACAATGTTTCATTTCAACTTTTATCTGCCTAATAGGTTGTTCAATTGGAACAATGGGGACTACATTCTATTTTTTAAATTATAACTTATTTTTGGTTTTGTTTATTTCACTTATTGCAGGTTTTATTTCATGCATGGTATTTATGGTTTTTTGGGAAACACTTTTTCATAAAATGAATTTTTTAGACGCTGTCAAACACAGTTATAAAATGAGTTTTATTTCCATATTGATAATGATGTTAACAGAAACTACAATAACCCTTTTAATAGCACCTAAATTATTATCCCATCAAATGCACTTGAACACAATGCATGGTTTTAATATGATGCTACTTGCCATGGGCTTGGGTTATCTTTTTTCTTTACCCTACAACTATTATCAGTTACAAAAGACTGGTAAAATATGTCATGAAAAGTCAACCAAGACTTTGTAAACTATCACAAAGTTCGATCCTTTAAAAATAGAAATCAATTTTTTGTTTTTAATGCTCCTTGTAAAGTGTGAATTACATAACTCCTTTTTAAAGTTATGTAACAGTTTAAATAATTAAGGTAGTCATCTTTGTATTAGTAGAACATTAATCCGTCAGCTGACGGATGAAGGATAGCATTAAAAAGTGGGACGATAGTAGGAAAAAAATAAATCGATAAAAAATGAAAGCAATAATTAAAACCATTATTTCAGAGGCACAAAAACAGTCGTCAGAATATGCTCGTAGTTTAATTGAAGCCAGCTTAGATCCTTTGGTTGCTATAAATACAGAAGGTAAAATTACGGATGTAAATCAAGCAAAAGTAAATATTACTGGCAGAACAAGAAAAGAACTTATTGGTTCAAATTTTATTGATTATTTTACTGAACCTCAAAAAGCTCGTGAAGTTTATCAAGAAGTTTTTGAAAAAGGTTCGGTTTCTGATTCTTTACTTACGCTTCGCCATAAAAATGGCAAATTGACCGATGTATTATTTAATGGTTCTGTTTATAAAGATGAACAAGGTAATGTACTCGGCGTTGTAATTGTTGCAAGAGATATTGCAGAGCAAAAATGGGCAATAGAATTACGAATTGCCAACAAAGAATTGGCTTTTCAGAACGATGAAAAAGAAAAACGTGCTGCTGAATTAGTCATTGCCAATAAAGAATTGGCTTTTCAAAATGATGAAAAAGAAAAAAGAGCAGCAGAATTAATTGTAGCAAATAAAGAGCTTGCTTTTCAGAATGATGAAAAAGAAAAAAGAGCAAACGAATTAGATATTGCCAACAAAGAATTGGCTTTTCAAAACGATGAAAAAGAAAAACGTGCTGATGAGTTAGGCATTGCTAACAAAGAGCTCGCCTTTCAAAATGATGAAAAAGAAAAACGTGCTGCAGAACTAGCTATAGCCAACAAAGAACTTGCCTTTCAAAACGAAGTGAAAGAAAAGCGTGCCAATGAATTAATTATTGCCAATAAAGAATTGGCTTTTCAAAATGATGAAAAAGAAAAACGTGCTGCAGAGTTAGTTATTGCCAACAAAGAATTGGCTTTTCAAAACGAGGTGAAAGAAAAACGTGCCAACGAATTGGTTATTGCCAACAAAGAATTGGCTTTTCAAAACGATGAAAAAGAAAAGCGTGCAGCAGAACTAGTCATTGCCAATAAAGAATTGGCTTTTCAAAATGATGAGAAAGAAAAACGTGCTGCAGAGCTTGTTATCGCTGACATAGAATTGGTGTTTCAAAACAAAGAAAAAGAAAAACGTGAAATAGCCAATCAAGAATTAGAACGATTTAGAAAATTAACTGTTGGAAGAGAACTAAAAATGATAGAACTAAAAAAAGAGATTGAAGAATTGAAAAACAGTAAATAATACCGATTTGGTTTCGGCATTTACCACTGTAACCAACTATTGTAGTTTGGACTAAAACATTGGTATAAAAAATTTAGCTAACTCACTTCAACAAATCACCAAAATTAAACCTAAAATAAAGTGTTAAGTTCAAAAAATATCAACACCAATAAAAACTTAGGAGAAAATAAAAAGCCTCGTACTGTAGCTGTAGATTCTATTGTTGAAGATTATTCGGAAGATACCCAACGAGCTTTATTAAATATTTTAGACGATTACAGTGAGGAAAAAATTAACATGGAAAACACCCAACGGGCGGTGCTTAATATCCTCGAAGATTATAGTGATGCAAAAGAAAAAGCAGAAGAATCTACCCGATTAAAAGAGGCTTTTTTAGCCAACATGAGTCACGAAATTCGTACTCCTATGAACGCCATCATTGGTTTTTCAGATTTATTATCCAAAGGAAATTTAGCAGCTAAAGAAAAGGAATATGTAAGAACAATAAAAACAGCTGGAGAAAATCTACTAACCATTATTAACGACATACTTGATATTTCTAAAATTGAAGCGGGTATGATGACTTTTGAGGATCATAGTTTTAGTGTTAAAGATATTTTTAAATCGCTCAACGTAATGCTGATGGGAAAGGCAAAAGAAAAAAATCTCGAATTAACTTTTAAATATGAAGAAGATATCCCCGATGTTTTATTGGGAGATACTACTCGTTTAACTCAAATTATCATCAATTTAGTAGGTAATGCCATCAAGTTTACCCAAAAAGGAAGTGTTGAGGTAAATGTAAAAGTTTTAAAAAATAATCAAAACAACTTCAATGAAAATACATGGTTAGAATTTTCGGTTGAGGATACTGGCATAGGAATTCCTCCAGATAAAATTAAAAACATTTTTGAACGATTCTGTCAGGCAGAATCACATACGACAAGAAAGTATGGTGGTACTGGACTTGGTTTAAGCATAGCAAAACAGTTAATAGAACTTCAAGGCGGAAATCTATCCGTTAAAAGTACATTTAAAGAGGGTTCAATTTTTACTTTTAGTATCCCCTATAAAAAATCAGTTGAAGTGCTGCTTGCACAAGATACTACTGAAAAAAAATACGATATGGAATATTTAAGTACGATAGATATTTTATTGGTAGAAGACAATCGTTTAAATGTAATGTTGATTTTAAGTTTATTTTCTGAATATCGTTTAAAAGTTCAGGTAGCAGAAAATGGGAGTGTGGCAATAGATAAACTTAAAGAATTAAACTTCGATATTGTGTTAATGGATATGGAAATGCCTGTGATGAATGGGTACGAATCAGCAACATTTATTCGAAAAAACTTAAAAAGTAATATTCCAATTGTTGCAATGACAGCTCACGCAATGGCTGGAGAAAGAGAAAGATGTTTGAGTTTAGGGATGAACGATTACATTTCAAAACCAATAAATGCAAATGTTCTCTTTGAAAAAATATATGAATTAACCTTTAACACGAAATGTAATGATAAAAAATAGATGCAACCTAACCTATCTTTCTGAAATGACAGGTGGGAAAAGACAACTGATAAAAGAAATCATCGATGTGTTTCTTCTACAAGTTCCTGAAGAATTAAAAACTATTAAAGATGCCATTTTAAAAGATGATTTTATAACCATCAGAAAATTTGCTCACACCATGAAATCATCTGTTTCCATTATGGGTATTTCTAGTCTAAGCCCTATTCTAAATGAAATGGAAGAGTTGAGTAAAAATGTAACAGATGGTTCGACACCCATATCTATACGTATTGAAAAAATAAAACAATTAAATGAAAAACTTAATTCAATAGCTCAACAAGCTATGGAAGAAATTGAAAGTGAAAAACACAATTATAATTAAATAAAATCCAAAATTATGAGCACAAAAAAACAAACAAATATTTTTATTATAGAAGATAATAAAGTATTAAGTCTTGCTGTAAAAGCAGACATTGAAGCTTCTTTTGAAAAAATGCCTCTTCATATTCAAACCTTTGAAACTGGAGAAGCTTGTATGAAAAGTTTTATAAAAGAAAAACCACAAATTGTTATTCTAGACTACCATCTTAACAGCGTAAATCCTAATGCAGCCGATGGTATTAAGGTTTTAGATTGGATTAAAAAAGAAAACCCCGACACTCATGTAATTATGCTTACCAGCGATGACCATCTTGATGTTGCAGTAAAGTCATTTCAACATGGAGCTGCGGATTATGTGGTTAAAACCGAGACCCAATTTAAAAAAATACATTATTCGTTGTCGAATATTTTTAAAATGATGAAGGCAAAAAATGAAGCAAAAAAATACAAAATGATAACGACTGGAGTTTTTATGTATTTTGTACTAATGGTATTTGCTATAATAATAAGTCAAAGGTATTATCCAGGATTATTTAGATAACTCCGAATGCCTACCACTACTAATTTTATCATAAAAAAACATAGCAATATTTTTATTGTAGATGACAATAAAATTTTTGCTTTGGCATTAAAAGCTTATATCGAAAATGCTTTTGAAAATAGTTTAATTACGATTTATTTGTTTGAAACTGGCGAAAAATGCCTTGAAAAGATATTAGCTCTAAAGCCTGAATTGGTTATTTTAGATTTTCATCTCAATAGTGTGACACCTAGTGCAGCCGACGGACTTATGGTTTTAGATAACATAAAAATAATTAACCGAGAAACCACAGTTATTATGCTTACCAGCGACCATAATATTGATACCGTATTGGCATCATTTCATCATGGAGCTTTCGATTATATTGTTAAAACAGAAAGTCAATTTAAAAAATTAAACCATTCTATATCCAATATTTTTACCAATAAAGAACTCCATTTTCAAAAAGAAGAAATAGAAAAAAGAAATTTGGAGTTAATAATTGCTAATAAGGAACGCGGGGTTAGAATCGTAGAAAAAGAAAAACATGCCGCAGCGTTAATTCTTGCTAATACTCAAAAAGAAGCTATTGAAAAGTCAAAATTTCTAATGGAGGAAAAAAACAAAGATATTACCGATAGCATTAATTATGCAAAACGAATACAACAAGCTAAACTACCGAGAAAAAAAGATATTGATGCTTCCCTTCCACTAAGTTTTGTCCTGTTTAAACCAAAAGATATTGTAAGTGGTGATTTTTATTGGATGCATAATAAAAATGGCAATGAGTCAACTGTGGTTAATAATGATAATTCACGAGGCACTACTCAATATTCAAAACTTGTTTTAATAGCTGCTGCTGATTGTACCGGACACGGAGTTCCTGGTGCATTAATGAGTATGATTGGTTCTGAAAAATTAGATGAAGC
The DNA here is from genome assembly GCA_964360245.1 of uncultured Vicingus sp. Classification (GTDB taxonomy): domain Bacteria; phylum Bacteroidota; class Bacteroidia; order Flavobacteriales_E; family Vicingaceae. The sequence goes on along the minus strand of CAYHWX010000056.1, from coordinate 19,918 downwards.
TGTTCATCTCAGTACTGACACTTCAAAAATTTTAAACCATCTAAACAATAGAGTTAAAAATTCGTTACACCAATCGGATAGTGAAGATTCTACTAGAGACGGAATGGATATTGCACTTTGCTCCATTGAGTTTCCATCTCATTTGGAAACAAACAAAGCAATAAATTTAAAATACGCTGGAGCAAACAGACCTATTTGGATTATTCGAAAAGATCAATCCATCATTGAAGAAATAAAAGGAACTAAAAAATCGATTGGAGGTTTTACAGCGGATAATCAACACTTCGACAGTCATGAATTAAAGTTACAACAAGGCGATACTTTTTACCTATCTACCGATGGTTTTGCTGACCAATTTGGAGGTCCAAAAGGGAAAAAAATAATGACAAAAAATTTTAAAGAAATTTTACTCAGTATTCAAGATCAGCCAATGAAAGAACAAAAAAAACATTTAGATAATTTTGTTGAAAATTGGAGATCAGAAGTCGAACAAGTTGACGACATTTTAGTAATTGGTGTACGAGTTTAAACAAAAACTCTTTAAAAGTTCAGTTCTAATTATTATACTTTTTTTCTTAAAAAACGTGTGAATGATGTAACTCCTTTATTTAGTTATGTAACACTTACCAATTTAAAGGGGCTCACCTTTGAGTTGAAGTAAATGATATAATATTCACAGCTAACAAATAATAAAATGAACAATTTACCCATCCAAGTATTTATTGTAGAGGACAATCAAGTTTATTCTTTGATGCTTAAAAACGCATTGAAAGAAAAAGGAAATTTTGAAATTACCACCATATTAACAGGTGAATATTGCCTTAATATGTTAGACAAAAATCCTCAGGTCATCATTCTTGATCACTTACTAGCTCCACCTGATGATATTTTAGGTCCTGGTATAAGCGGTTTGGAAGTAATGAGGCAAATTCATGAAAAAAAACCAAATCTCCCAGTGATTATTTTATCCAACCAAACTGATACACAAGTAGCAACTGATTATTGGCAAGCAGGTGTTTTTGATTATATGGAAAAAAACTTATTGGTAATGGATAAACTCATTGCCTCTATTTTAAAAGCAGTTAATAAATAAACAAGGGGTAAGGGAAGGTGAAAGGGAAATATGCGTTTGGCTTTCCCCTCTAAAAAGAGGGGTTAGGGGTGTGTAAAAAGGGGAAAGGAAAAGTGAAAGGGGTATGCCAATGACTAATAACAAAAACATGAAAAATATTCTTTCCAAACAACTTCAACTTAAAAAAACTAATCTTCAGAGTATTCGAAGAATTGTTTTAAAAGTAGTGGTAGGATTTTCAATTATTGCAGGTTTATTTTTTATTGCCATCTATATCACACATCAAAAACTAACCCAATTAACCGATACGGTGTCGGCTATATTAGAGCCGAACACCAAACTTAATAAGTTAAAAGAGGTTTCTAATAGTTTATATAGTGCTGAATCTAATGTAAAAACATACACCATTAGGCATGATACCGCTTATTTGCTCAGCTATGAATATTATATCACTACACTCAACACACAATTAGACACTTTACTTTGGATGTCAACCAAAAATAAAATTAATGTTGGCGTCAACGATATAAAGTATGATCAAAATTTTTTTTCTCAACTAGACACCTTAAGAAATCTAATTATGAGTAGGATTGAATTATTCAATGAATACTTACTATTAAAAACAGATGAACGTACTGAAAGTATTGTTTTTCAAGTACTAAAAAAATTAAAAACTCAACAACTTATTACTAACAAACTAATCATTCATCAGGAAGAAGATGTTCTTCAAAAAACGGAAACTCCTATCAAATCTTTTTTTCGCAAATTATTTTCGTTCAATAAAGAGAAAAATGAAATTGAAAAAAAAATAGACACCTCCAATTCAACTTTACCTACTGTTTCAACAGATTCCGTTCAAAAAAATATGCTAAAAATTATTACTCAAACTCAACAGGAAGAGCAACTAAAAGATAGTAATTTATTAGCCCAAGAGATTGCTATTACTCAGCGAGAATATGTGTTGATGAATAACATTATTTACCTTTTAAACGACATGGAAGAAATTGAGATTAGGGAAGGAATAAAAAGAATTCATTTAGCTACCAAAGAAGCCAACACTAAAATAGGTTTTATTAGCAATTGGCTCACCATATTTGGACTAATACTCGCATTAATGTTCTCTTATTACATTTATCACGATATTATCAAAGCTAAAAGTTTTAGAAATAAGTTACGTCAAACCAATAGAAAAGCCGAAAAATTAGCTGCTCAATATTCCTTAAGCCTTATTGAAGCCAGCCTTGACCCATTGGTTACCATTAGCTCAAAAGGAAAAATAACGGGAATGAATGAGGCAACCGTAAACATTACTGGACTAACGCGAGAACAACTTATAGGCACCGACTTCTTTGATTATTTTACCAATCGACAAATGGCACATGATGTTTACACAGAAATATTTGCTAAAGGATTTGTTATTGATTCTCCTTTAACGATTCGCCATAAAGATGGGAAACTAACCGATGTATTGTTTAATGGCTCTGTGTACAAAGATGATAGAGATAACATATTAGGGGTTGTTGTTGTTGCCAGAGATATTACCGACCAAAAACTTTTTGAAAATGCATTGATTGAAGCAAAAAGAAAAGCAGAAAAAGCTACAAAAAAAGCAGAAGAATCAACCAAATTAAAAGAATCTTTTTTGGCTAACATGAGTCATGAGATTCGTACGCCTATGAATGCTATTATTGGTTTTTCAGATGTGTTGTATAAAAGAAAACTAGGCGTAAAGGAAAAAGAGTTTGTGACCATTATTAAAACAGCAGGAGAAAATCTGCTTACTATTATTAATGACATACTCGATATTTCAAAAATTGAAGCGGGCATGATGGTTTTTGAAAAAAATGATTTTAGTGTTCAAGAAATTTTTAAATCGCTTAATGTAATGTTATTGCGTAGAGCACAAGAAAAAAAATTGGAATTAGTATTTAGCTGCGAAGAAGACGTTCCCGATGTTTTGCTTGGCGACCAAACCCGTCTTTCTCAAATTATTATCAACTTGGTGGGCAATGCAATTAAATTTACCAAAAATGGAAGTGTGCAAGTGCTTGCTAAAATTCGTCAGGTGGTTGGTGAAAATATATTGGTAGAATTTTCAATAACCGATACTGGAATAGGAATACCTAAAGATAAATTAAAAAACATTTTTGAACGATTTCAACAAGCAGAATCGCACACTACTAGAAAATATGGAGGAACAGGGCTAGGATTAAGTATCGCCAAACAATTAATTGAACTTCAAGGAGGTACCCTATCAGTTAAAAGCGAGCTAAACATTGGTTCGGTTTTTACTTTTTATATACCCTACACTAAATCAACTCAAACTAAAAAATCGGTAGCGGTTATAGAAAAAAATTATAACATGAAAGATTTGGGGAAATTAAAAATATTGCTTGCTGAAGACAATCAAATGAATGTGATGTTGATTTCAAGTTTGTTTTCGGAAAACAATTTGAAACTCCAAGTTGCCGAAAATGGAAAAATATGTATTCAACTACTTAAAAAAAATAATGGCTTAACTGAACTTACCAAACGTTTTGACATTATTTTGATGGACATGGAAATGCCTGAAATGAACGGATATGAAGCAGTCAACATTATCCGTAATGAACTAAAAAACAATATTCCAATTATTGCTATGACTGCTAATGCAATGGCAGGAGAAAAGGAAAAATGCTTAGATTTAGGTATGAATGATTACATCTCTAAGCCAATAGATGCATCCTTGCTTTTCGAAAAAATACACGACTTAACTCATAATTCTTAATACCATGGAAAAAAATGAATCAGAAAATAATAGTTCACCTGTTTGCAACCTCAATTATTTATCGGAGTTGATGGGCGGAAAAACGCATTTAATAAAAAAAATAATGGATACTTTTTTGATACAAGTGCCTGAAGAACTAAAATCCATTAATCGTGCAACAACAATTGTAGATTATTCTACCATAAAAAACTTAGCTCATACCATGAAATCATCAGTATCTATTATGGGAATTTCTGTACTTCAGCCTATTTTACAGGAAATGGAAGATTTGGGAACAAAGGAAACGGGTTCTGACAGCTATCGGATAGAAAAAATAATAGCATTGAATACGCAGCTAAATTTAATATGCAATCAAGCTTTTAAAGAAATAAAGAACCACAGTTTCTCATAATAATTATAAACCTAAAATTTAAAGCCATGAATTTTTTTGAAAATCTATTTACGAAAGCAACACCTAAAAAACATACTATTTTTATTGTAGAAGATAATGAAACGTATGCTAATCTTTTGGAAAATTTTTTGCTATTTCATTTCCCAGAAATACATACCATTAAAAAATTTACTTCTGGTGAAGCTTGCTTAAAAGAACTCCACCAAAAACCTACCGTTATTATTATGGATCATTTATTAAATAAGAATAAAAGTGGTGCTGCCACTGGACTTACTATTACTAAAAAAATGAAAACGATTAACCCAAACTTAAATATTATTTTATTAAGTGCTCAAACCGAAATTGAAGTGGTTTCGAAAACAATTACAAAATATGGAGCTATCTATATTCCAAAAAATGACGAAGCATTTAATAAAATAGAAGAACAGATTAAACAGTTCGTCAGATGACGAATAAAACAGGAAGTAGGAATGTTGTAACTTCTTCTTATAGTTGTGTAATAGAATTGTTTTTAATGGTCAGCATATTTGTACCATGAATTATTTTAAACTCGTTCCGCCAATTGTAGAAAATAAAAAAACAACTAAAATGAATACAACCACAAAAATTATTATCCCAATTACCTTGCTATTAGTAGTTCTTATTTCGAGTCCTGCGTTCGGTCAACAGAATATTTCCGCCCGTGCCAGTACGGACGGGGAAATCAAAGAACCATCTTCAAATAAAAATGAAGTTCAATTAAAAACCGATATGCGTAAATTGTGGGAAGACCATATTATGTGGACCCGCAATGTTATTTTCTGTATGGTAGATAACCTTCCTGGTGCTGACAATGCTATTAAACGTTTGCTTATCAATCAAGAAGATATTGGTGATATCTTTACACCTTATTATGGAGAAAAAGCCGGAAATCAACTTACCGAGTTATTGTATCCACACATTACCATTTTTCCTGAAGTAGTTAAAGCAGCGAAAAATAAAAATAAAATTGCACTTGATAAAGCAAACCAAAGGTGGTATGAAAATGCTGATGAGATTTCTGAATTTCTTTGTAAATTAAATCCTACATGGAATTTGGCAGACATGAAATTGATGATGCACAATCACCTTAAACTAACAACCGAAGAAGCAATGAATCGTATCAAAAAAGACTATGTTGCTGATGTTATTACTTATGATAACATACATCATGAAATTTTAAATATGGCCGATATGTTTTCTGATGGTATTTCAAAACAAAATTTAAAAAAAATTGAACCTAATACTTATCCGTTAATAGCAAATTAAAAAACTATGGAAACTCCTTCAAAAATTACAGACGCTGTATCATCCGATCTTCTCCAACTTGTTAGAAAGGAATATATCGAGGTTGAACCTAATGTGCGACTTCATGTTACAGATGCTGGTAAAGGCAGAACAATTGTGTTATTGCATGGTTGGCCACTAAGTGATGAAATGTATGAATATCAATACAACGATTTAATCAGCAACAATTTTCGGGTGCTTGGTATTACTCTTCGTGGTTTTGGAAAATCGGATAAACCTTATGGATTATATAATTACGATACTCATGCAAAAGACATTAAAAAGATATTGTGTAAACTTGAAATAACTGACGCAGTAATGGGCGGGTTTTCAATGGGTGGAGCAATAGCTATTCGATATGCTTCCATGGATAAAAGTGCTCATGTTTCCAAACTTGTTTTGTTTGGTGCGGCAGCTCCTATTTGGACACAGCGTAGTGATTACCACTTCAATCTTGCTATTGCTGAGGTTGATGAATTAATTGAATTATGTCACCACAATCGTCCACAACTTTTAACAAATGTTGGAAAGATTTTTGGGGCTACCAAAAGTTCTTTAAGTGCTGGCATTAGCAGTTGGTTATATGGTATTGGGTTAAGTTCGTCATCTTATGCATTGGCTCAATGTTTAGTTGCATTGCGAGATACCGATTTAAGAAATGATTTGAAAAAAATAAAAATCCCTACCTTAATTATGCATGGCAAAAAAGATAAAATATGCTCTTTCGAGATGGCAAAACAAATGAAAACAGTACTTGTTAATTCCACATTAATTCCTTTTGAAAAAAGTGGGCATGCGTTGTTTTTGGAAGAAACCAAAAAATTTAATGCTGAGCTGATAAAATTTGCAAAAGAAAAATAGAGGAAGAAGTTGGAAGTCAGAAGTCGGAAGACCGAAGACGGAAAAAACCAATAACTGATAACTAATATCCAACTGCTTTTGCCAATACTTTCCTAAAGGTGTGAATTACATAATTACTTTCTATAGTTGTGTAATAGGTAAGCAGCAATAGTTGTTCAAATTTGTTCAGATAATATTAACTTATAAATCTGATTAAAATGTACAACAAGATTCAACTTATCATAATCGTCGCAGTTCTATTATTTTTTCCAAAAATAAATTATAGTCAAGCTCCTAATTTGGGAACTGCTACTAATTTTACCTTATTTACAGCAGATGGAGCATTTAACAACTCTGGTGCAACAACTGTAACAGGTGATATTGGCACTAATTTAGGTGCATTCACTGGATTTCCTCCAGGTGTAGTAAACGGACAAATACATGTAGTTGATGATACTTCATTGCAGGCTGCAGCAGATGTAATTACGGCTTACGATTTTTTAACAGGAATTGCTTGCGATACTACGATAGGAATTACATTAGGAAACAACCAAATTCTTACTCCAAATGTATATTGTTTAGGAGGAGCAGCAACCACATTAAACGACACACTTTTTCTAGATGCACAAGGTAATGCTAGTGCTTTATTTATTTTTAAGATAGATGGCGCTTTGACAACAACTAAATTTTCTAACGTAATTTTAATTAATTCAGCTAGTTTAGACAATGTTTATTGGCAAATAAATGGAGCCTTAGAAGTAGGCGATAGTGCTATTTTTAGAGGTACTGTACTTGCAAATGGAGCTATCAATTTATTGTTTAACTCATCGCTTGAAGGTAGGGGTCTTTCTCGTGCTGGTGCTATAAATACTTACACTATAAATGCTACATTACTATCACCTTTACCTTTACCAATAGGTTTATTGTATTTTAATGGATTGAATGAATATTCTTATAATTCATTTTCTTGGTCAACCGCTACAGAAATAAATAATGATTATTTTACCCTAGAAAAAACAAATGATGCAGTAAATTTTATAGCTGTTGTTAAAACAAATGGTGCTGGAAACAGTAATGCTCCACTGACTTATTCAGTCATTGATTATCATCCAACTGAAGGTTTGTCGTATTATCGGCTTAAACAAACAGATTTTAATGGGGAATATACCTATTCAAAACTAGTAGCGATTGATGTTCCTAGCCAACTGACCGAAGATTTTAGCATTTATCCTAATCCATTTTGTGCTTCTGCAACAATTGTTATCAATGATGTTTCGCAACTTAAAAACGTTGAATTAAGAATATACAATGTTTTAGGAGAAGAAGTGATGGTAAAAATTATTACAACACAAAGCACCACTTTTGATACTAAAGAATTTCTATCGGGAATTTATTTTTATCAAATAACTGATAACAATAAAGCCATCCAATCAGGTAAATTGATTTCTCAGCAGTAAACCTTATTATTAATGCGTGAATGTTGTAACTTATCTCAAAAGTTGTGAATCATAATAAGTTAAAGCGTCCCAGCACTGGCGTCGGACGACCGGTACGGAGTCTGTACGTCCAGTGCAGTGTTATCTGGCGTATTTCAATTTAGTTTAGCATTTTTAATATACCTGTAATGTTCTATGTCTTTGCTCCCATTTTCAAACGGGTAATACTCCAACTTGTCTAATATTTTACTCCAATCACTTATAAATGTTTCTTCATTCAATGGAAAAGAAATTCCCTCCAGTCCTGAATAATCTACTAAATCAATCTTTAAAACTTTGTTGATTTTTCTTCTTTTTGATATTTTATGTTCGTGTAGATAATTCCAAGTAAAATTTGCAATGGTATACCAGCCACTTAAAGACGTTACAAGGTCCTTAGCTTTTATCATTGAACTATTAATTGGATTAGCTGGCCCCATAAATATTGAGTCTATTGGATCATCAGCTTTACCTACAAAATATGGCTTTATTTGAAATGATATCTTTAAGTCATTATTTTCTGTAGTTTCATCCAAAAATGCTATTAAGTTTTCAGTTGGAATAAATCCTATTTCCGCCAATCTGCAACCTAAATGCTTACCTATATACCTTTCTACATTAAGATATTCAACCTTCCAATTTTCTCCATACACCACTTCTAAATCTATAGCTTTTGATTCCTTGATCTCATTTCTATTCAGAAAGTAGAATTCTATTAATTTTTGGTATGCTTTGTCAAATTTTTGACTTTTTGCACCATTGCAAATCTTACACAAATTCTTTTCGAATTTTACTCTATTGGAATTAGAGCCTTGAATGTTCTTGCCGTGTGATTCTGTTTTATATTTTATGTGATTGATTAAGTTTCCTTTTTGATATACTTTACCATAGAGCATTTCTAGTTCGGTTTTCTTCATTTTGTGTTCTCCCGAAGGATCATTTGATCCACACCACCAACATTTAGATCTGTCTGTATATTTTTTAAAGTATTTCATTGCTGTATTTATGCCAGGTATCGAGCGGAGATGATGCATCCGCCAGTGGTCGGACAAGTTATGCATCATATCCACCATATCCGTCCTATATGTTCAACCCAAATGTAATGATTCAACTAGACTTTTCAATCACTTTAAAGTTATTAATTGCAACTTGGTCATTTCTGATATCCAAATAGCAGAATGTGTGAATGTTGTAACTCCTTCTTAAAGTTGTGTAACACTTTTAAATATTGAGCTAGCTACCTTTATCCCATTGCAAAAATTCATTTGCAATATTAAATTAACGAAAATGAAAAAAATAACTTTTTGCTTAATGATAGCAGGTGCATCATTAACCTTTCAACCGCTTCCATCAAATGCTGCAACAACTTCTATAACTGAACCTGTTTCAAAGCCTGCAGCTGAATCATCTGCTAATACTTTAGTATTAAGGTTAGACGAAATTAATTCAATAGATAAATCTTCGTTGAGTCGTGCTGAAAAAAAGGAATTACGGGGTGAAGTAAAATCTATTGAAAAACAATTGCGCGAGAACAGTGGTGGAATTTATTTATCAGTTGGAGCAATAATTATTATCATATTATTACTAATCATTTTATTATAAAAAACATGAAAAATTTATTATATCTACTGGCAATTATCATAATTATTTCGTGGGCTATTGGTTTTATCGGCTACAGTGTTGGTGGAATAATTCACGTACTTTTAGTAATAGCACTTATATCCGTTTTACTAGGAATTATTCAAGGTAAAAGAACACCATAAAACTGATTATTAACACTAAACATACATAATTATTCTTACAATATGGCAATTACCTATTATATGCTTCAAATACCGCACTGGTTATTTTTTACACTAATTGTTTCTTTTGGTGGTATTTTTGCAGGAGTGTGCACCATACTTTTTCGTAAATATATTAATGTAAAAATTCTTAAATCGCACAACGAAGTTACAGGTTTTCTGTTTTTAGCTATTTCGGCTTTTTATGGATTGTTACTCAGTTTTATTGTGCTTGCTGTATGGGAACAATTAAACGAAACTAAAGGGAATGTAAGTCGAGAAGGAAGTTCTGCAATAGGGTTATACTATGACATTAAGTTTTATCCAGATACGGTTGAATCAAAACAACTCATGACGTTGTACCTCGATTTTGTTTTCCATGTGGTAGATGAAGAGTTTCCCAATATGCAGCAATTAAAACCAAGCATTAAAACCATCGAATCATTTAGCCAAGTGTTTTATAAAATGGAACACCTCAACCCAAAAAATCAGTTTCAGATTCAATTGGTAGCCGAAATGTATAATCATTTAAACCAACTGGGTATGTATAGAGGACTTCGAGTTACCTCCATGGAAACAGAAATTCCCCCTTCTTTATGGCTGCCAATTATTTTAGGTGCTTTGGTTATCATATTTTGTATTGTACTTATGGATATTGAACATTTTCGAATGCATGTTGCTTTAAATGTATTTATGGGTATGTTCATTGCCATGATTCTCTTCATCATCATTCTGCTCGATCATCCTTTTGCTGGAGAATCGGGCATTAAGCCTAAATCATATAAAGAAATATTTACAATGGAACAAATAAACAATGGGTTTCATGCAACAACATCAAAACAAACCAATCAATAAATAAAAATGAAAACAAATTTTATAACAAGCTGTCTGATAGCAATCCTACTTTTTTCTTGCGAATCGAAAGAACAAAATATAGATGATGCTTTTGCACAAGTAAAGGAAGAAAAAATGTTGTTAGCAGATAGCATTAATGATGCTCAAGAAATAGTTGAAGATTCCATAACAACAGTTGTAAAAATACAACAAGTTACCATCAATGATTGGACAGATTTTGTGCTAGAAATTGACAAACAAATCAAAAAAAACGAACAAACCATCGTTGCTATAAAAAGTATTCCCAACTACAGTATAAAATTGCTTAAGAAAGTGACAAGTTTAGAAGAAACTAATAACAATTTAAAAATAAAAATTGCTGAATACCAGGAAAATGAAAAGTTGAAAAAGAAAGATTTTAAGGAAGCTATCCATTTAGAGGCAATAGAGATTGATGCTCAACTCAAGGAAATGACTATTGACAAAGAGAAATAAGAATTTTTTTAAGGTGTGAATGTTGTAAATTCTTATCAAAGTTGTGTAACACTTATCTCCATTGAGCCATCTACCTTTAACCTATTGTAAAAATTCATTTGCAATATAAAAGTAACTAAAATGAAAAAAATAACTTTTTGCTTAATGGTAGTAGGTGCATCATTAACATTTCAATCAAATGCCACAATAATTCCGACTACTGAACCCATTTCAAAAGCAATAACTGAGGAAGAAGCGAATACTTTGGTGTTAAGATTAGATGAAATAAATACCATCGACAAATCATCGATGAGTCGTGCTGAAAAAAAAGAATTACGTAGTGAAGTTAAAGCTATCGAAAAACAATTGCGTACAAGCAATGGGGGAATTTATCTATCTGGCGGAGCGATAATCATCATTATCATATTATTAATTATTTTATTTTAAAATGATATGGAAGCGGAGAAAGAGTTGAATGGAAACATTCTCAGCATTGTCTTAAAAATTAAGGAACGATATCTCGAATTGAACAAATATTTAGAAGAATTGCCAGCAACGATACCTAACAATATTGGTACAGATGTAACTGTAAAAAAATTAAGTACCTATTATGAGTCACTGAATTTATTGGTGAATAAATACATTTTAGAACAGTCCCTAAAACAAGAATAGAAAGACAATTTTCTTTTTTCGATTACAAAGCACCTTCAACTTTAAAACTGAAGGTGCTTTGTAATTTATACCAGTATGTGAATCATGTAACTTATCTCGAAAGTTGTGTAACAATTATTGGTTTAAAACTATCCATCTTTATCAAGTAATAATTCTATTACAATTTAAAAATAAAAAACATGAAAAATCTATTGTATCTATTGGCTTTAATGATAGTTATTGCATGGGCAATTGGCTTTATCGGATATAGCGTTGGTGGTGTAATCCATGTACTTTTAGTAATAGCACTAATATCAGTTTTGTTGGGCATTATCGAAGGTAAAAATAATATAGTATGAAAAATAAAAAGCTAACTACCGCCAGCGGCAGACCTTATACCGAGTTCGAAAATTCACTGACTGCTTATAATCGTGGTCCAGTCTTATTACAGGACTATTTTTTACACGAAGATATGGCACATTTTAATCGTGAACGTATTCCTGAACGAGTTGTTCACGCAAAGGGCTCGGGTGCTTTTGGAACTTTTACTGTTACCAATGATATTTCGCAATATACTAAAGCAAAACTATTTTCTGAAATTGGTAAACAAACAGAACTATTTGTACGTTTTTCAATTGTTGGGGGCGAAAAAGGTGGTGCCGATAGTGAAAGAGACCCACGTGGTTTTGCCGTAAAATTTTATACCGAAGATGGTAATTGGGATTTAGTAGGTAACAATACACCTGTATTTTTTATTAAAGATGCCAAAAAGTTTTCTCACTTTATTCATACTCAAAAACGCGACCCAAAAACAAACTGTAAAAGTCCAACCATGATATGGGATTTTTTTAGTTTAAACCCTGAGAGTTTACACCAAGTATTAATATTAATGAGCGACCGAGGAACGCCTTTTTCGTATCGACACATGCATGGTTTTGGAAGTCATACTTTTTCGTTAATCAATGCAAACAATGAAAAGGTTTGGGTAAAATTTCATTTTGTAACCAAACAAGGAATAAAAAACTTTACCAACAACGAAGCCAATGCAATGAAAGGTATTGACCTTGACCAAGCACAACGCGATTTGGTAGAAGCCATTGAAAAAAAAGATTTTCCTAAATGGGATTTAAAAATACAAGTGATGACGGAAGAACAAGCAAAAATATTTCAATTCAACCCGTTTGATCTTACCAAAGTTTGGAGTCATAAAGAATATCCATTAATTGATGTTGGAACAATGGAGCTCAATAAAATTCCCGAAAATTATTTTAGAGATGTGGAACAAGCCGCATTTGCTCCTGCCCATGTGGTAGATGGTATTAGTTATTCTCCCGACAAAGTACTGCAAGGTCGTTTGCTTTCGTACCCTGATGCACAGCGTTATCGTTTGGGAGTAAACTACGAACAAATTCCAGTAAATGTGTGTCCTTATATGGTCGCAAATTACCAACGTGATGGGTTGATGCAAATAGGAGATAATGGAGGAGCAACTCCCAATTATCGTCCAAACAGCTTTGATGATATGGTGGTTGATGAACGATACAGCGAACAACCCATGCAATTAGAATCATCTGTTGCCGATTGGTACGACCGAAATAAAAATGATAACGACCATTATACTCAACCAGGTTTGTTGTATAGAAAAGCTATGAATGATAAAGACAGACAAAATACAGTAAGCAACATTGTAAGTTCAATGATTGGTATTTGTGGAGAAAAAAAAGATGAAATTATTAATCGACAATTGTGTCATTTTTTTCGTATCGATAGTCAATTAGGAATTGCAGTTGCCACAGGCTTGGGAGTTACTATTCACAATAAAACAATAGTAGCCATTAACCAAAAATCGCTCAACTGCCAAGAAGATACTCAAAAAGATAACTATGGAAAAGATTTGAAAGAAGTGATAGTTAGTGTGGAAACAGAGAAAGACTTGAATGAAAAGATTCTTAAAATCACCTTAAAAATAAAAGATCAATACCCTGAATTGAGTAAATATTTGGAAGAAATGCCAGTAACGATACCCGATAAAAAAGACCCAGAAATAACGCTAAAAAAATTAAGAACATATTACGAATCGCTGTATTCGTTACTAAACAAATATATTTTAGAACAGTCGGTTAAGAACGATTAGAAAAATATTTTTAAATCAAAACTAAGTGATGATGAAAACTAAAGAAGAGTGGAATAGTAAAATTCTCAATATCACCTTAAAAATTAAGGAACAATATCCAGAATTGAATAAATATTTGGAAGAAATGCCCATAATAATTCCAACTGAAAAATTTCCTATAATAACTTCAAAAATTTTACAGAATCACTATTATTCGTTAACTTCATTGTTAAATAATTATCTATTAGAAGAGCTTTGTGACAATGAAATAGATTAACAATTTTTGTTGCAAAATTAAAAGCACCTTCCACTTTAAAGTGGAAGGTGCTTTTTTTTATACCAATATGTGAATCATGTAACTTATATCGAAAGTTGTGTAACACTTTCTTAACCCAATAGCCTCTTCTTTGTATGATGAAAATTAATTTAAACTATAAGATGATGAGTAAAAATTTAAAAATAGTAATACTTATTATTTTCGCTACTACTACAGGGTTGTATGCACAAATAAATGCAAACGAATACGATACTAAAGTTAAAGAAGCAGGTAAAAATTTTGACAACGGAAAATTTGATATGGCTTTACCATTGTATCTCGATTTAGCAGAATTCGATTCTTTAAATCCTGATATGAATTATAGAATTGGTATTTGCTATTTAAATTCCAGAACAGAAAAACAAAAATCCGTTCATTATTTAGAAAAAGCCGTTGCTTGTATTAATAAATGCTCTTTTAAAGAAGATAAAGCAAATATAATGGCTTTTAGAGCCTTGGGCGACGCTTATCATCTAAACTATAAATTTGACATGACAATATCAAGTTATGAAAAATTCAAATCCTTGCTATCGGATAATAAAAAAGACCAAACTTTGATTTTGGAAGTAGATCGGAAAATAGAAATGTGTAAGGTGGGTAAACAATTAGTTGCTTCTCCAATTAAAGTTAAAATAGAAAATATGGGTGAAGCTATTAATTCTCCATTTGCAGATTATTCTCCAGTATTAACTGCCGATGAATCTATCCTAATTTTTACGACTAGAAGAGCAGAAAGTACAGGGCGAAATTTAGATTACGCTGGTTTGTTTTTTGAGGACATTTATATTTCTCACAAAACTGATTCCCTTTGGTCAAAGGCTGTTTCTATTGATCGACCTATTAATACCATTGGAAACGAAGCTACTGTAGGAATATCAATAGATGGTCAAACCATATTAATTTATAAAGATGATAATGGAGATGGTAATATTTATGCTACGAGTTTGAATGGTGAATTATGGTCAGTTCCTGAAAAATTAAACGACAACATCAATACAACAAGCTGGGAACCAAGTGCTTTTATCTCTGCCGATGGCAATACGATGTATTTTACGAGCAATCGAGAAGGTGGATTTGGAGGGAGAGATCTTTATTCAAGTAAAAAAACTACCAGTGGAGATTGGGGAATAGCAGTAAATCTAGGTCCAACCATTAATACTCCTTTCGATGAAGATGCACCATTTATTCATCCCGATGGAGTTACTTTATACTTTACTTCAAACGGGCATAAAACAATGGGAGGTTTTGATATCTTTTCAGCAAACATGATAGCCAATAATGAATGGACAACTCCTGTTAATATTGGTTTTCCGATTAATACTACCGATGATGATATTTATTATATAGTAAGTGCTGATAACAAAAGGGCTTATTATTCTTCATTTAAAGATGGAGGCTTTGGTGAAAAAGATAATTATGCAGTAACTTTTTATGATTATAAAGAATCTCCGCTTACTGTTTTAAAAGGTGAAATTACCGATATTACTGGAAAGGTGCCAAAAATTATTGAGATTACAGTTACGGATAATGAAACTGGAGAACTTGTTGGAGTTTATCATTCTAATTCAAAAACTGGTGAATACTTATTTATTCTGCCTTCAGGAAAAAATTATAACATCACTCATGAATCGGAAGGATATTTGTTTCAATCCGTTAATATGGATGTTTCTCAAAACAAGAAATATTATTTCAGCCAAAATACGATTCAACTTGAACCGATTGCTGTTGGTTCGAAAGTTGTGTTAAACAATATCTTTTTTGATTTCGACAAAGCAACACTTCGAAACATCTCTAATGTGGAGTTGAATAAGCTCTTTAAATTATTAACCAAAAATCCAGGTATGGTGGTGGAAATTTCTGGGCATACCGATTCTAAAGGAAGTGAGGAATATAATATTAAACTTTCGGAAGAGAGGGCTCAATCAGTTGTTAATTATTTAATCGGAAAAGGGATCAACAAAAATCAAATGGTAGCTAAAGGATATGGAAAATCAGAACCTGCGGCGAACAATATCAATGCCGATGGAAGTGATAATCCAGAAAACAGACAACTAAACCGAAGAGCAGAATTAAAAATCATTAAAATAAAATCTCAAAAAAAATAGAATAATCGCTTCGAAAAAAAATTAATAAAAGTAAAGCACTTTCAATTTAATTTGAAGGTGCCTTTTTATTTATACCAATATGTGAATCATGTAACTCTTCCTTAAAGTTGTGTAACACAGAAGGAGATTAACTGACTCACCTTTGCTATGTGAAAACTTATTCACAGTTAAAACAAATAACCATGAGCAGTATAAAAGAAATAGAAAACGATTGGAACGAAACAAAAGCAAAACTAAAACAAAAATTTGCCAAACTAACCAACAACGATTTAATGTTATTAGAAGGTAAAAAAGATGAATTGTTAGCTAGACTTCAGTTAAAACTAGGAAAAACAAAAGAGGAAATTCTAAACATCATTTCTTCTTTATAAAAGTTAAAAAATAACCAAATTATAAATCAATTAAAACAATAAAAATGAAAAATAAATTACTAATAAATTTAATAGTGCTAACACTATTATTTTTCCCGAAAGTAAATTTCGGACAAGCTCCCAATTTGGGAACAACAGCTGATTTTGCACTATTTACAAGTGTAGGTGCTGTTTCTAATGCAGGTATTCCCTATCTTACTAAAGTTACTGGAAATGTTGGGACAAACTCTGCTCCAACCATTACTGGTTTTGGTAATGTTGATGGGCAAATGCACTACGGTGGCGACCCAGCAAGTACACAAGCAAGTGCCGACTTAATTATCGCTTATGGCGATATTAATGTTGCAGTTCCAACATTTTTTCCTGCACCTTTATTAGGTAATGGACAAATTTTAAATGCTGGAGTTTACGCCATAACGGCACCTAGTATTACATTAAATCTAGACCTTACATTAGATGCTCAAGGTGACCCAAATGCTATCTTTATCATTCAATTAAACGGAGCTTTTTCTACCAATGCCAACTCAGAAGTGATATTAGCAAATGGTGCTCAGGCATGTAATGTGTATTGGAAAGTAGAAGGATTATTAGATATGGCAACAGGAACTTCCATGAAAGGAACGTTGATTGTTAACAATGCGGCTATAAATATGAGTACAGGTGTTACGCTAGAAGGTAGAGCACTTTCTACTGCTGGAGCAATTACTGTTGATGCTTTATTGGCATATACACCCAGAGGTTGTGCGTTTTCTCCTTTAACAGGGCCTCTAGCTCCTAACCTAGCTTCTGTGGAATGTTACACTATTTTTTCGTCTGACGGACCAGTTGCAAATGTCGGTATCACTAATGTATTAGGTGATGTCGGAACAAATAATGGAACAGTAACAGGGTTTAATCCATTATTAGTTGTTGGTATCATTCATACCGTACCAGATCCTTCAACAATATTAGCGGCTTCAGATTTATTGAATGCCTACAATTATTTGAATGCGTTACCTTATGATATCGAGTTGTTATTTCCTGCTTTGTTTGGACACAATTTGGTACTTACTCCTCATACTTATATTATGAATGGTGCAGTAACTTTTACTGACACTACTTTTTTAAATGCAGAAGGAAATCCTAATGCAGTGTTTGTAATTCAAGTAAAAGGTGCATTTGCAACAAGCACTTATTCTAATGTTGTATTGATGAATGGCACAAGAGCAGAAAATGTATATTGGATGATTGATGGTGCAGTGAGTATTAACGATTTTTCACTTTTTAATGGAACAATTGTTTGTAACAACGCAGCAATGGATTTAACCAATGGCGTTGAAATTCATGGTAGAGCTTTAACTACTACAGGTGCTTTAAGTACTTTTGCTATTAACGCTTTTATGCCTCCTGGATGTGGAGGAACTTCCGCTCCTTTAATTATTACTCAACCAACTGACCAATCTACTTGTGATGGTGGATCTGTAAGTTTCACAGTATCAGCAACAGGAACTGGGCTTACTTATCAATGGAGAAAAGGTATTGTTAATCTTATTGATGGTGGAAATATTTCTGGTGCAACTACTGCTACTTTAACAATAAATCCAGCAACTATTTTAGATGTTGCTTCCAATTACAATGTAGTGGTATCGGGTACTTTTTTACCGAGTGAAACTTCAAACAATGTTAGCTTAACAATAAACCCGTTTGTTATAGGTTCAACTAACACTACCATTTGCCAAGGCGACAGTACCTTAATTGGTGGTGTTTATCAAAATACTTCAGGAAATTACTCCGATACAATTGTTGGCGGAAGTAGTTTAGGTTGTGATAGTATTGCAACAACAACTTTAATGGTAAATCCAATTGCCACAAGCAATAACAACATTAGTATTTGCCAAGGCGATAGTATCTTAATTGGCGGTATTTTTCAAAATACTTCAGGAAATTACTCCGATACAATTGTTGGCGGAAGTAGTTTAGGT
>CAYHWX010000056.1:0-1362 GCA_964360245.1 uncultured Vicingus sp. | reverse complement strand
TGTGATAGTATTGCAACAACAACTTTAATGGTTACTCCAACTCCTATTGCACTTGCTACTAGTAATTCACCTGTTTGTATTGGAGATGCCATCAATTTAACAGCAAATTCAGTTCTTGGAGCATCTTATAACTGGACAGGTCCAAATGGATATTTTTCTTCTACTCAAAACCCAGTAATTCTTTCAGCCACTAATTTAGATGCTGGTAGTTATTCATTAACAATTACTAATCTTAGTTGTACTTCTACACCATCAACTGTTATCATTATAGTAGATAGTTGTCTTTCTGAAGATACAATTGTAGATTTCAATTTACCTGAAGGATTTTCTCCAAACAACGATGGAACAAACGATTTGTTTGTGATTAGAGGAATCGACAGATTTCCAGCTAACACATTTGTAATCTTTAACCGTTGGGGAAATAAAATATTTGAAGCTAGTCCTTATAAAAACGAATGGGATGGAAAATCAACAATGGGAGTTAGAATTGGTGGAGATGAATTACCAGTTGGAACATACTTCTATCTACTTGATTTAGGCAATGGTTCAGCTATCTACAAAGGAACAATTTATCTAAATAAATAATATAAAAAAGGTACTTATACCTTACAATTAACATCTAAAAACTATAACATGAAAACACTTATAAAAATAACACTCGCATTGGTTTTACCGTTAGGAGGTTTAACCACTTATGCACAGCAGTCGCCCATGTTTACACATTACATGTACAATACATTAGCGGTAAACCCTGGATATGCTGGAAGTAGAGAAGCCTTAACAGTAACAGCATTGCATCGTTCGCAATGGGTTGGTTTTGATGGAGCTCCTACCACTCAAACATTAACAATGCATACTCCATTAATCAATCAACACATCGGAGTTGGGTTGTCTGTTTTAAACGACAAAATAGGTCCTACCAACAATACTTCATTGGTTGCTGATTTTGCCTACAGAATGAAGTTAACTCAAAAATCGAAATTAGCTTTGGGATTAAGTGCTGGGGCAAACATCCTTCAAGCGAACATTAATACCTTGAATTTAGACCAACAAAATGACGATGTTTTCCAGAGTAATGTCAATAATAAAACAACTCCTAACGTTGGTTTTGGAGCCTATTATTCTAGAGAGCGTTTTTACACTGGTATTTCTACGCCTAACTTACTACAAACTAGTTATTCGGAAATTAACCAAACAGGCGAAACTACCTTAATAGTAAAAGAGCAACGACACTACTTTTTTATTGCTGGTGCTTATATTAACATCGTCCGTAATTTAGATTTTAAGCCTACCACTTTAATAAAAGTGACCGCTGCTGCACCTATTGAGGCCGACCTTACCGCATCATTTATTATTATGAAT
>CAYHWX010000055.1:0-25903 GCA_964360245.1 uncultured Vicingus sp. | reverse complement strand
TAAAAAAAGTAATTGCCGCAGCCAAAACACATGGAGTAATGAAAACGTACCACATGGTAATGAATAAGTTGGAAACACCCAATCCGATGGGCTACAGTTGTGCAGGAGAAGTAATTGAAGTGGCTAATGACATTAAACATATAAAAGTTGGCGATTTTGTTGCTTGTGGTGGTGCAACAGCCAATCATGCCGAGATTGTTGTTGTACCTAAAAATTTATGCGTAAAAATAAATCACCCTGAACACATAAAAAGTGCTGCTTTTACAACCGTTGGAGCTATTGCCATGCAAGGAGTAAGGCAAGCAGAATTGAGTTTGGGCGAAAGTTGTGTGGTTATTGGTTTAGGATTAATCGGGCAATTAACCGTTCAGTTGTTAACCGCCGCAGGGGTTAAAGCCATTGGGTTAGATATTGATGACCAGCAAGTTTCTCTTGCATTAAATACAGGAGTAAAACACGCTTACAACAGTTCGAAAGAAGGATTAGAAAGTATTATTGAACAGGAAACCAATGGTTTTGGTACTGATGCAGTAATCATTACTGCCGGAACAACTTCGTTAGAGCCCATTAATTTTGCAGGAATTATTGCCCGTAAAAAAGCAAAAGTGGTAATTGTTGGTGCTGTTCCGACGGGTTTCGACAGAAAAAATTATTACATCAAAGAATTGGATTTAAGAATGTCTTCTTCTTATGGACCTGGTCGCTACGATGACGATTACGAACAAAAAGGAACTGATTACCCGATTGGATATGTGCGTTGGACAGAAAACAGAAACATGCAGGCTTTTATCGAGTTGGTGGAAGCAGGGAAAATAAATTTAGAAGCATTAATCTCTCATCAATTTACCTTTGAAAATGCCAAAGATGCTTATCAGCTAATTGTCGATAGAACAGAACATTTTTGTGGAATAGTGTTGGAATACAACACTAAAAAAGAGTTAAAAAGAAACATTCAACTCCATGCTAAAAAATACAATTCGTCAGAAATAAATATTGGTTTTATTGGAGCGGGTTCATTTGCTCAAAACTTTTTGTTACCCAATTTATCAGGAAACAACTTAGTTAATGTTGCCACAGCTAGAGCTACCACTGCAAAAAATATTGCCAATAAATTTGGTTTCGATAATTGTACCGGCGATGCGGATGAAATTATTAAAAACGAATCAATAAATACCGTTTTTATTGCTACTCCACATAATTTGCACGCTCCTTATGTCATAAAAGCTTTACAAGCTAATAAAAATGTGTTTGTAGAAAAACCCTTGTGTTTAACCAAAGAAGAGCTGGAAGAAATACGAGAAGTTGAAAATAAAAGTACTGGTCAATTAATGGTGGGTTTTAATAGAAGATTTGCTCCTCAGATTATAGCATTAAAAAAAGAACTAAACAACCTTTTGCCTAAAGCCATTAATTACAGAATAAATGCCGGCAAATTACCCGCAAACCATTGGACACAAGACCCCGAAATTGGCGGAGGAAGAATTATCGGCGAAGCGTGTCATTTTATTGATTTGTGTTCATTTATTGCAGGTTCGCCGATTGCTAAAGTAGCAGCCAATGCATTAAAAGATGCCAATAACCTTATCGATACCGTAAGTATCAGTTTAGCATTTGAAAACGGTAGCGTGGCAAGTATTTCTTATTTTTCTAATGGAAGCAAACAGTTGAATAAAGAATATTTGGAAGTTTTTTGTGGCGAACAAACCATTGTAATTGATGATTTTAAAACGATGGATATTTTTGGAAAAGGAAAAAAGAGTTCTAAAAATTCTTCTCAAGATAAAGGGCATGCAACGGAAGTCAATTTATTTTTAGAAGCGTTAAAAACAGGAAAATCGTTGCCAATTTCTTTCGAAGAATGTTATCAATCCACCAAAGCAACTTTTGAGGTAATGGATAAAATTAAAGGACAATAAGTGGACGTTAATACATCGCACAAACAACTTCAAACTTACATCGAATCCGAAAACTTTAAAGGATACGACCCTTGCCTAATTCGTTGGTTATTTTTAAAAGGGTAATACAACTTTTGATATCATTATCAAATCATAGCGTATCACAAAGTATCAATTTTTATTTTTGTAGAACGAATATTTATCGTATCTTTGCGTATCATTAAGTATCAATAATTTAAAAAATGGACAATAAAATTCATACTTTTTCATTAACTCTTGATAATAAACTTATCAATGAACTCGTAAAAATAGCTGAATTTGGTGGTAACTGGAGTTTAAGAGAAAAACGGGAGGGTAGGCAAATGCTTAAACAATTAAAATCAATCGCCACGGTTGCAAGCGTAGGTGCTTCTACTCGTATTGAAGGTTCAAAAATGACCAACGATGAAGTTAAAGCTTTAATATTTGATAATGAAGTTAAAGCTGAGATGCTTGATAAAATTAAAATTGAGAAATTAGTAGAGCGTGACCAACAAGAGGTTTTAGGATATTTTAGCACATTAGATATAATTTCTGAATCATACAGAGATATTGAAATTACTGAAAGTAGTTTGATGAATCTGCATCATATCTTAATGAAGTATAGCAAAAAAGACCAGTGGCATAAAGGAAAATATAAACAACTTTCCAACTCAGTAGAAGCCACAAATCCCGATGGCACAAAAACAATTATTTTTGAAACAACTGCACCGGGATTTGCTACCGAAGATGCAATGCGTGCACTAATTGATTGGTATAATGCTGATAATACAGCACCACAAATAATTAAATCGGCAGTATTTGTTTATGATTTTTTAAGTATTCACCCATTTCAGGATGGTAACGGCCGTTTGAGCCGACTTCTTGCTACTTTGTTACTATTAAAACACGGTTATTCTTGGATTCAATATGTTAGCTTTGAGCATGAGATAGAAAGCCGAAAAGTCGAATATTATAAAGCTCTTATGGATTGCCAACAACAACGTCCAGGTGAAAATGTATATTCTTGGATTATTTTCTTTTTAGATTGCCTAGGTAATATCCAAAATAAATTAGAGAAAAAATTGGACGTGCAAAAAAGCGAGAATCAAATGTCGCCAAGAGAAAAAATGATTTTTTCATTTATTGATAACCATCCTGGATGTAAATCAGGAGAAATTGCAGAAAAATTGAAATTGCCTTTACCAACCGTAAAAAGAATACTTTCGGAAATGGTAAAAGGTAAATTTTTGATGAAGTATGGAGCAGGAATTGGCACTAACTACACAACAGATAAATTAACTCAAATAAAAAGTAATATAGCCATGACACTTACAGATAAAGAACCGAAAAAAGAATTTATTTTAAAAAACAAACATTCATTTTTAGAAATAAAAGAAATAATTCTTACCCCAAAGTTCAAATGGAAAAAGCCTGATGATTGGAGTAGTATGTTAATAAACAAACCTTTGATGATTAATGTTACTTGTTACAACGCTAAAGGGGCTGAGAGATTAAAACCGTATTCAATTTCAAGATTTTATGATGAAACCTATTTTCAGCCTTCGTTTAAGTTGAGAAATCCAATACAAATTCCAATAAGTTTATGGGAGGGGATTCCAAACGATAATGAATTTCCAATAAAAGTTACCATAGAACTTACAGGAAAAGTACCAGTTTTTGATTTTGATGTTTTATTAGTTTATGATGCGGCAGTGGAATAATTTCATACAAATTAGGAATGACATTCCTAATTTGCACGAAAATACATTTACTAACAAGATTGACCGTAACTTTACAACTCTAAAGACTATCCAAAGGTAGTAAAAAAGAATAGAATAAGTGAAAATTAACGAAGCACAAAAACAACTTCAAACCTACATCGAATCCGAAAATTTTAAAGGATACGACCCTTACGACACGTTAAATTCGCCAATACCATTTCATTGGATAGGTAAA
Source organism: uncultured Vicingus sp. (assembly GCA_964360245.1). GTDB lineage: Bacteria > Bacteroidota > Bacteroidia > Flavobacteriales_E > Vicingaceae. Next base: position 22,031 of record CAYHWX010000055.1, on the reverse strand, counting down.
TGGGGCCCGGTTTTAGCCATTCAATTTCAAAAAAGAAACCCTTTTAATATCCGAAAGTTATTGGGTATTAAAAAAGCACACAACCCAAAAGCGATGGGGCTATTTTTACAGGCTTATTCCATACAATACCAACAGCATAAAAACGAAGAAACACTTCAAAAAATGGAGTTTTTCTTCAATTGGTTGTTGGAAAACAGAACCAAAGGATACGATGAATTTTGTTGGGGATACAATTTCGATTGGGCTAGCCCTGTGAAGGTTTTAAAAAAAAATTCACCAACCATTGTAGTAAGTGGATTTATTGCAAAAGGGTTGTTTGAATATTATCAGGCAACCAAAGACCCAAAGACTGTTGAGGTTTTAAAAAGCATAGGCGATTTTGCTCAAAACCAATTGGCTTGGACAAAAAATGATAAAGGATTTTGTGTAAGTTATAGCACTCAGGCAGTAGATTGTTGTTACAATGCTAACATGTTGGGAGCAGAATTGTTCTCCCGATTGTTTTATTTAACCAAAGATGGCAACTATAAAGAGTTAGCTCAAAAAATGACTGATTTTACCATTGCTTATCAGCAATCTGATGGTCATTGGAATTACAGTGTTGATAACAAAACAGGGAAAGAGCGGACTCAAATTGATTTTCATCAAGGTTATGTATTGGATTCTATTCATTATGTAATTAAATATTGTGGAGAAAAGAAAATATATAAAGATGCTCTGAAATGGGGTGCGGAATATTATTTCAACAAACAGTTTAAACCAAACGGACAATCCATTTTTAGAGTTCCAACCGAATATCCAGTTGAAATTCATAACCAATCGCAAGGAATTATCACCTTTACCAGATTATCGTATTTATCAGATAAATATGCCAATTTTGCAGAAACTATTGCAGAATGGACGATACAAAATATGCAAAGTAAAAACGGGTATTTTTATTATAAAAAATATCCATTTTATACCATTAAAACTCCTTTTATGCGTTGGTCTCAGGCATGGATGTTGTTGGCGTTAACCGAATTGTCACTACCTAGTATATTAATACATTCTAAATCAAAAAACATAAAAAACACAAAATAATAAACCACATAGACACATAGATATTTTGACTACTTTAAAAGTAAAAGTATTACATAGGCAAATTTTAAACATAGAATTATCTATGTAAAGCAAAGCTTCTATGTTTATTTTTGTTTCTAAAACCTATGTAACTATGTGGTTAAAAAAAATGCTGCTGAGTACTAACAACGAATTAAACAAGGCTAAAAATGGCTAAAGATTTTACATTAGAGAAATACGAGCAATTATTAAAAACGGCTTTGGCCAATCATTATCAATTGATTTCTTATCTAGATTATTTGAGTAATAATTATCCAAAAGCCATGATATTGAGGCATGATGTGGATAAAAAACCACAAAACTCACTCAAAACAGCTCAATTGCAATATCAATTAGGTGTAAAAGGGACGTATTATTTTAGAGCAGTTCCTGAAAGTTTTGATGTTGATATTATAAAGCAAATTGCCGATCTAGGACACGAAATAGGCTACCATTACGAAGATTTATCCATCTGTAAAGGCGACGAGCTAAAAGCCATCCAGCATTTCGAAAAATGGTTAAACAAATTACGAAAATTTTACCCTGTTAAAACGGTTTGTATGCACGGAAGTCCAACTTCAAAATGGGACAATAGAAAATTGTGGGAGAAATACAGTTACCAAGATTTTGGAATTGTTGCAGAACCTTATTTTGATGTAGATTTTAACAAGGTGTTTTACATTACCGACACGGGTAGAAAATGGGACGGACATCAGGTAAGCGTTCGAGATAAAGTAAAATCGAATTTTAATTTGTCGTTTCATTCTACCAATGAGTTAATTGCTGCATTCAAAAAAAAGCAACTGCCCCATCAAATTTTACAAAACATTCATCCACAACGCTGGGCGGATAATCGTGTGGCATGGACTCAAGAATTAGTTGCTCAAAACATAAAAAACACCATAAAAAAAGCCATTTTTGTAAAAAAATGAAACCCATCCGAGTTTTCATCATATCGCAAGAAGAACCATTTTACATTCCAAAAGTAATCGGTTATTTGGCACAACATCAAAACCAAAACTTTGAAATTGTTGGAGCTACTCGTTTGTTGCCACATCGTAAAAACAAAACGATGAAAGATTGGTTGCTAGAACGTACTCAAATCTATTCATATTGGGAGATTTTTATTACCACTTGTTTTTTTATTTATTGTAAAGTTTGGTATAAATTGTTGTCAAAATTTGGTGTGTTTAATCCGTTTTCGGTAAAAAGTGTCTATCAAAAATACGGCATCAATGAAATTGAAACAATTGATATTAATTCTCAAGAATATATTCATCAATTAAGGAATTTAGATATCGATGTTATTTTATCCATTTCGCCACCACAGTTGTTTGGAAAAGAGTTGTTGAATTTACCGAAAATTGCTTGTTTAAATGCTCATGGCACCTTATTGCCAAGACATCGGGGCGTTTTTGGCAGTTGGTGGATGTTGTACAACAGCGATAAAGAAATTGGCACAACCATTCACACCATGGTAGAAAAATTGGATGCAGGAGAAATCGTTTGGCAAAAAGAAATACCCATGCCAACAAATGCAACACAATACTCCATAGCCTATCACACAAAAAAAATAATGGCAGAAGGATTAGTGGAAATATTAATTCAAATGAATTCGAAAGGATTATTGGCTATCCAATCTCCGTATCAAGAAAGTTACCACCGAGCTCCAACCAAAGCACAAGGCAAAGATTTTCATAAAAAAGGGTTGAGAGTAGTTACATTTTGCAATGCAAAATTGACTTTGTCGAAAAGTTTTTAAGTCAGATTAGTTAATTACTTCTTGTTTGTTTCCATCCTCAAAAGGTGTTTTTTAGTACTATTGTTATCGAATGGCAAAAACAGCTGATACATTTTTATTTTATTTAGGTCACCCAGCACATTACCACAATGTTTCTGTGGTTATTCAACAGCTTTCAGCAAAAGGGTACGACATTGTTTTGGTAGCTAGAGCAAAAGATGTTTTGTTTGAGTTATTAGAAGGGTTGCCCTACAAAATCAGGTATCTAAAACCAAAAAAAGGAAAAGGTAAAGTATCGTTAATTACAACAGTTGTAAAACGCGAATTTGTGCTTTACCGTATCGCATTAAAATACAAACCGAAAATGCTCATTGGAACTGACATAGTAATTACTCACGTGGGTAGATTATTGGGAATTCCTTCGGTAATATTAAATGAAGATGATTCAGCAGCAGTTCCATTTTTGGCAAAATTTGGATTTAAGTATGCTACGGCAGTTTTTTCACCCAATTGTTGTGATATTTCTCCTTTTGAAAATAAAAAAATTGGATATAATGGTTATCACGAATTGGCGTATTTGCATCCCAACTATTTTACTCCAAACAAGGCTAAAATACAAGAGTTAATCAAGAAAGGAGAAAAGTATTTTATCTTGAGATTTGCGGAATTAACTGCTCATCACGATAAAGGTAAAAAAGGCATTAACTTAACAGTAGCAAAAAAACTTGTCGAAAAATTAAGCCCTTTCGGGCAAGTTTTTATTACCTCAGAGCGAAAACTTGAACCTGAATTGGAACAATACCGTATAAAAATTAATCCAAAAGACATACATCACGCATTAGCTTTTGCACAAATCTATATTGGAGATAGTCAAACTATGGCAGCAGAGGCAGCCGTTTTAGGTACTCCATCCATAAGATTTAACGATTTTGTAGGTAAATTGGGTTATTTAGAAGAATTAGAGCATAAATACCAATTAACGTGTGGAATTTCTACAGATAATCCACAGGCTCTTTATGATAAAGTTGATGAAATACTTGAAGACGAAACTATAAAAAAAATAGTTGAAAATAGAAAAGTAGAAATGCTGAAAAATTGTGTGGATGTTGCACAATTGTGGACAAATTATTTTATTAAAAATAGTTACCTTTAAAGCGGATGAATAAGCAGGTAATCATAGAAGAACAAGGTGAGAAAGCTTTTAATTATTTTTCTAAATTTTTAAAAATTGAAGAAAATAATCTGGAGGTACTTAAAACAACAACTATATTCAACATCCTAAAAATTTCGGACAAAAAAACAGGTATTGTTAATTTGAATAAGATTAATGACATTAAAAAAATGAACGATTTTTTTAAAGTAGTTAATCAGAAATTAAACGACAACGGCATTTTTATAGGATGTGTTGAAACTAAAGTTGAACGCAGAAAAAGATTATTTAGAAAATATCCCATTGGCTTTGCTCAAATTTATTATTTATTTGATTTTATTTTCAAAAGAGTTTTCTCTAAACTTTGGATGACCAAATGGCTCTATTTTTTTGTTACAGCAGGAAGAAATCAAGTGTTATCAAAAGCCGAAGCTCTTGGTAGATTAGTGTATTGTGGTTTTGAAATTATTGATGAATGTGAGATTGATAACATCAATTATTTTGTAGTTAAAAAAGTTAAAACCGTTGAAAACGTTAAAGAACCTCGATTTAGTATCTTATTTAAAATGAATAGAGTGGGTAAAAACGAAAAAATAATTACTGTTTATAAAATAAGAACCATGCATCCTTATGCCGAATATTTACAGGAATACATCTATAAAATCAGCAGTCTTCAAAAAGGCGGAAAATTTAAAAACGATTTTAGAATAACTACATGGGGTAAAGTTTTAAGAAGATTATGGATAGATGAGTTGCCCATGTTAATTAACCTTTTTAAAGGACAGTTAAAATTGGTAGGGGTTCGACCACTCAGCGAACAATATTTAAGCCTTTACTCTAAAGAATTAAAAGAAAAAAGAAAAGAAGTAAAACCAGGGTTAATCCCACCTTTTTATGCCGATTTACCTAACACTTTAGAAGAAATTATGAAATCGGAAATAAGTTATATTGATGCTTATAAAAACCATCCATTTAATACTGATATTAAATATTTTTTTAAAGCATCAACCAACATTTTATTCAATAATGCCAGAAGCAATTGATAACACAAACCTAACAGTTTTTTAAAACCTGTTAGGTTTATAACAAAATTAAGATTGATTATTTTTGAAAACAATATCAAATAATTATGAACAAAATAATACTTTTTTTTCTTTTTTTTATAGGATGTTTAACCCTAAAATCTCAAGTAGTTCTGCAGCCGATTACTTCAAGCGTATATGAGTTTTTGGATGAAATGGCTCAAATGAAATATATTGAATTAAATTCAGCTGTAAAACCTTATACTCGAATATTTATTGCTCAAAAATTGCAAGAGATAGAGATTCACCAAGAGTCATTAAATAAACGCCAGCAAAAAGAATTGGCTTTTTATTTTCAAGATTTTAATAAGGAGTTAAAACCAAAAGGTGAGTTCAAAAAAAGAAAAGATTTATTTTTCTACAAAGACAGTCTCTTTACATTTACTGTAAACCCAATTTTAGGATATGAGTATGCTACAAATAATACAGGTAGTTATTCACATTATTGGAATGGAGGCGAATTTTATGGATCTGTTGGCACTCATTTCGGTTTTTATGCAAGTTTAAGAGATAATGGTGTTTCTCAAATATTATCAGCAGAAAATCATATCACTCCTTTACCCGGAGCAAATTATAAATTAAATCAAGGACAAACCGGAGGAAGAAGTGATTATAGTGATATGCTCGGAGGAGTTTATTATTCATGGAAGTGGGGTAGATTAGGAATAGTAAAAGATAATTACACTTGGGGTGATAATTATCATGGAGCAAATATTCATTCCAACAAAGCTCCTTCTGTTGGTTATATTGATTTTAACATTTACCCTGTAAAGTGGTTGGAATTAAATTATACTCATTCGTGGCTAGTTTCTGACGTATTGGATAGCGTTAGAATATTCATAATTAGTCAACAAAAAAGAGAAATTTTTATCAATAAAAACATGGCAGCTAATATGGTTACTTTTAAACCACTAAAGAATTTTCATATTTCATTAGGTAATTCTATTGTATATGCTGATGACGGCGTAAAACCATTTTATTTTATCCCATTTATGTTCTACAAATCTGTTGACCACACGTACAACAGTGCTGGAAGTAATGCCTTAGGACAAAATACTCAAATGTTTATGAACATCAGTTCTCGACAAATAAAACACCTTCATTTATATACTTCAATGTACGTAGATGAAATTAGCATTGGAAAGGTAATGGATAAAGACAAAAGCTCTAACATATTTAGTATGAAAGTTGGGTTTAAACTCAATAATTTTCCTATTCGCAATACTTATTTAATTGCTGAATATACACGCACCAATCCTTGGACCTACCGTCATCAAATAGAAACAACTACTTATGCTTCTAATAGTTATAATTTAGGACATTATTTGGGTGAAAATTCGGATGAAATATACCTAGAAGGCGGTTTTAGAATATTTCGTGGCTTAAAAGCATCATTGGCATATACTATTGCAAGGAAAGCTCCCGAACATATTTATCAAGTAATTAATGGAGAGGGGAATGTAAAAGGATTGCCTTTTATGGAAACGGTGGCATGGAAAAATCAAACAATAGAAGGTGCAATTCGTTATGAGATAGTTAATGATGGGTACATTTTTGCTAAAGTAACCTTGAGTGATATTACTGGAGATGATTATTATACTCCTGAGTTTTACAGAGGCAAACAAACAACCATTTCAGGGGGCATTAATTTTGGGTTTTAATGAGTTGAAATTTATTACTTATTCAATAAGTATTCCATTTCAAACAATTTAAGTTGTGTTTCAAACAACTTCAATCTGATGTTTAATAACTCATCGTCTTCGCTTTTTTTATGCTTCTTTTTGTTACCTCCAAGAAGATTAGTTCTAATATTATCAGAGTTGCTAGTAGAGGAGTTTTCATCTTTAGCGGTTTCTTCTTTTGGTCGTTTTTTAGGTTCATCATCTTTAGAACGGTTAAAGTTGTAGGTTACACCAATACCAATGTAATCGTATTTATCTTTAGCTGTCCAATCTCTGCTAAAAGCGTCTAAACGATCAGTAAATGTAGAAGTCTGAGTAAAATCAAAATGGAAATCCATCTTATAGTTGTATTTGTAATTCAATCGAATACCATAAGGGATAATCCAACTTCTTGCTTTTTTTGTTTTATCACTTAAGGTTTTTTGAGCCAATCCTTCAGTACTTTCAACTTCAATATAACCTTCGTAATCTTTTGTACTTAACGTAAACGAGTCATAGCGTTGAGTTCTGTACCACATCATTCCTAACCCAAAATGTCCATACAAAGTAAAACGATTGTATTCATTTTTCTTAAATAACACATCATTTAACCGATAGTTTATTTGTAAGGACATATCATAGAATTTATTTTGAAAAGTGTAAGTTGAAGAATTTTTACCAGTTTTTCTCGTGCCAATCAAACTTCCTCTTTGGTAGTTAAATTGTGCTCCTAAGCCCCATTTAATTTCTCTACCTAAAGTAGCTTTAAAAGCACTTGTGATGTGGTCGCCAAATTGACTAGGTCGTGGAAATAATTTATAAGCTGCTAAGTCACCAAAATAAACATTCATTCCAGCAGATAAACTCACATAAGCACCATCGAAAACTGGTCCAAAATTTTTGTTTCCTTCGTCACTATCTTCTCCTGTTGTTTTTTCTTCGTCTTTTATTGTCGTGTTACTGGGTGGTGTTGGAGTTATGTTCTCTTTAATAACTGGTTGTGTTGTTATAGCCGCAGCACTGTCAAACGCATCTAATTGAGCAAAAGAATCTTTTGCACTCATAAAAATAAGAAAAATAGCTATTAAAGAATACTTCAAATTCATAATAATGTCATTTGCAACTAACAAATATCCTGTATTATTAACTAAAATCCAAATTTTGAATGTATTATCTGATTCTGTGCGCATAAATTCAACTTTGTTTGTATTTTTGGTAGATGCTTCAATTGATGAAAATATGGGTATTCTTAGTGCTATCTTTTTTTTGCTTTACGGTATCTATTAAAGCACAAAAAATAGATTTAAATGATTATAAAAATAAGGCTCAAGCTTATGCTATATTATCAGCTCAATATAGCAATGATGCCTATTTTTATTCTCGGAAAAACTTTTTTTTAGGATCAACTTTGGCAATCAAACAAAATTGTGACACAGGTATTGTTTGTGCTCAAATTGCAATGGAATATGCCGACAGTGCATTAAAATTAGCAAATGATACTTGCGAATATGCTAAAAAGATAATGTTGAATGCGAAAGATTTTCAACTCAAAGCAATTAAAATATTTAGGCAAATTAAAATCGAAAATAATCCTGACTTTATACATGATTTATCTGAAAAATCGATGTACGCAATGGGGAATGCTGTAACTGATGCCTATCGAGCATCATTATTTTTTATACAGAAAGAAGAGAAGACAGAAGGGAAAGATTTACTTTCAAACAACAAAGACAAAACCAGACTAGAATTAGATGAGTACTCTTATATAACTATTAAGGAATTATATGGTAAAAGATTAATTGATATTGAAGATGAGATTGCCTTGTTAGCAGCTGAAGCAAAAAAAAGTAAAGGGCAAAAATTAATTGAGATTAATAAAGCTATCGCTCAATTAAAAGAAGAAGAAAAAGAGATGAAAATCAAAATGAGCAAAAGTGAAGATCGATTGATTAATATTAGAAATGAATTAAATGATGATATTGAAATAGTGAATAAAGGGGCATCATCCCATGAGATAGTAAATTTTTATGATCCAGAGATGTTAAAAGGTTTGGTGTATTTAGTTCAGGTGGGATATTTTTCAAAAGAAATATCTTCGCATTACTTTGCTTGCCGCGATTCTCTATCAACAGAATTATTTAATGATACCTATTTTAGATATATGATAGGGAACTACAGAAAATATAAAGATGCAAAAGCAGCTAAGATAAAAATAAGAACTGAAGAAAAATATATAGATGCTTTTGTTGTGGCTTATTTTGATGGAAAAAAAATACTAATAAATGAGGCTTTAAAAAAAGAAAAAGAAACCAATTAATCTTCTAGTTTAGAAACCCATTTAATACTATTTATCATAATAAGTGGGGTATTTGGAGTTGCATTTATTCCTTTAATTCCAAAAACCAAATCTACATCTTGCATATACCTATTGGTGAAATTTGCCAAAGGAATAGAAATTTCATTAAATGAATTGGTATCTAAAGAAGATGTGAAGATATTAATTGGGTCACTCTGCAAGAAATTCGCACAGTTAATTCCTCCAGAATTTGAATGATTACCTTGAATAAAAACAGCAAAATCAGTTATAGTTGATTGTGGATGCAATTTTGCATTAAAAATTAAGTAACCGTTCACAAAATCAGCAGCGTTTCTTTTGTTTAATAACTGAATTATTAATTCATAATTTCCTGAATTATCACTATTTATTAATAGGTAAGTATCTCCAGTAATAACAGTATCTGCAGGAGTTATTGTCGTGTCTGGTGGAGTTACAAGCGTATCAATAATGGTGTCAGCTGGTGTAAATGTTGAATCAGGATTTTGAAAAATAGTAGAAATACTTGTAAAACAACTTTTAACAACAAAAGTGCCTGTTAAAGCATCACCCCAGTATCCCACTTGTCCATTTTCCCAAATTGTAATAGTTGAATCTATATATTCGCAAGAGCCATCATCTACTTCTGCTAAAGTATTATAATTAAGTGCTGTTGGGTCGGTACAACCTTCCCTTTCAGTTTTTTTACTACAAGAATTGATGATGATAATCAATAGCACTAAAAAAGTGGTTATTTTTAAATAAGTTTTCATAGCCTGTTTAAATTAGTAGTTGTAAAGTAGGCGATTCAATAATATTTTCAAATTTACATTATTTTTACTTTCCCAAACAATTTTTTACTTTTCTTTCGTGAGCTTTCTTCTCATCTACTGTATTTTGTTTGCCTGCAAATACGAATTTACAATCACCATTTTTTAGTGCTTCTAAATCTGCCATTGCTTTGTCAAACACTGCATCATCTTCGGTTGCCAACATTAAGTCGGATAACTCTTTTTGTTTTTTTATACAATCGCAAAAAGTTATTCCGTTTTCTCCAACCATTTCTTCGGAGTTGTTTTGTTTCATGGCATCTTTTAAAGAAGTTTCTTCGTTTTCATTCACTTCTTCTTGATAAACTCCTGTAGCACTTGTATCAGCAGCAGTTACTGCTCCATTGCCATCATCTACAAAAGTTTCCTCAACAACTGTTTCCTCAGTTAAATCTTCGTTGCCGCATGAATTTACAAATAAGAATAAAAAAAATAGGCAACTTAAAGTTAGTAATTTTTTCATAATAATTTTCTCGTTTACAAGTTTTAAAGATAGGAAAAAAAATTAAGTTACTTCGAAAATGTCTGTAAATCAGAAAGTTTTTTATAAACACCCGATTGCTTTAGTAATTCAGAATGGGTTCCTCGTTCTACAATTTTCCCTTTTTGCATCACCAAAATTTCATCAGCATGTTGAATAGTTGATAACCGGTGAGCAATAACAATGGACGTTCTGTTTTCCATTAATTTAAGCAAAGCATCTTGAACCAATTTTTCCGACTCGGTATCTAGTGAAGAAGTGGCTTCATCTAAAATTAAAATTGGTGGATTTTTTAGCACAGCTCTTGCAATGCTTAATCGTTGTCGTTGTCCACCAGATAATTTACTTCCTCTATCTCCAATGCTGGTTTCGTACCCATTTTCCATTTCCATGATAAAATGATGGGCGTTGGCAATTTTTGCAGCTTCAATAACTTGTTCCTTATTTGCTTTTTCGGTGCCAAGAGCAATGTTGTTAAAAATGGTATCATTAAACAGAATGGACTCTTGTGTAACAATTCCCATTAAACTTCTTAAATTCTTTATTCTAAGTTCTTTAATGTTGATTCCATCGATTAAAATTTCACCTTTTTCTAAATCATAAAAACGAGGCAGTAGATCTGCAAAAGTAGATTTTCCACCACCAGATTCTCCAACTAAAGCAATGGTTTTTCCTTTTTTTATGGTGATGTTGATATGGTCTAATACAGGCGTATTTTCATAAGAAAATTGCACATCTTTATAGGTAATTTCATTTGCGAATTTCTTTATTTCTTTAGGATTTATAGGATCTATAATATTATTTTTTGCACTTAATACCTCTTCTATCCTGTCTGCCGAAGCAGCTCCTTTTAATACAATTGCATAAGCAGTAGAAAAAGATTTAACAGGAGTTAATAATCGTGCAAAAACGACAATATACCCAAAAAATTCGCCTCCAGAAAAGTCAGAACTTCCATCTAATACTAAACTTCCACCATAATAGGCTAAGGTTACCATAACAGTGGTGCCTAAAAACTCACTAAGTGGAGATGCAGAGTCTCTTTTTCTTGCCATTTTTAGTGTTAACCGAGTGTGAGCATCGTTAATTTCATCAAACTTTTTACCAACTTGTTCTTCAGCATTAAAAGCTTTAATTATTCTTAATCCTCCTAATGTTTCTTCGATATTAGATAAAATCATACCCATCATATCTTGTACTTTTGTGGAAGAACGTTTTAAACTTTTTCCTAATTGCCCGATGATTAAACCACTTACGGGGAGCAATATCATAGCAAATAATGTTAATTGGGCATTCATAACAACTAAAACAACTACTGATAATATTACAGCGATAGGCTCTCGGAACATTAGTTCAAGTGAATTTAAAATGGACCATTCTACTTCCTGAACATCAGCAGTCATTCGTGACATGATATCACCTTTTCGTTGTTCGGAATAATAAGAAAGTGGTAAATTCAAAGTTTTTTGATGAATTTTCTTTCTCAAGTCTCTAACAACCCCGCTACGAAGAACTGAAATGTAGTACAAAGCTAAGTACCTAAACACATTTTTAAGAAAAAATAAAATCCCAACTAAAACACAAACAAAAAGTAGTGCAGCAACTTTATCATTTTCTGCCACCATTTGACCTAATGTATAATTGTAGTATTTTTCGATATAATCTTTAGTGAAAGAAAAATGAGGTTTGGAGGTTATTGGTACAGACTCTTGGTTAAAAAGTATGTTTAAAAAAGGAATGAAAAGCATTACTGATAATAATTCAAAAACCACGGATAAGATATTACAAAGGATATTAATTAGTGCATATACCTTATATCCCCCTGCATATTTTAATATTTTAGCGAAACTTTTCATCTGTTTTTTTTGTTTTTGTCAGATGGAAGCTGCTAATAAACATCCACTTTGTGTTGAGACTTTAACATGTTTGTTTCATTTAGAACAACTTAACTCCAGTAAAATTAAAAGGAGAAATTTGTTTTAATTCAGTTTTTATAGCTTCATTAACGTTTAAACTATCAATAAATTTTACAATAGATTCAGCAGTAATTTTTTTGTTGGTTCTTGTTAATTCTTTCAATGCTTCATAAGGTTTAGGGAACCCTTCTCGCCTTAATACTGTTTGAATCGCTTCAGCAACTACCGCCCAATTATTCTCTAAATCGGCTTTTATTTTTTCTTCATTAATAATTAGCTTGTTTAATCCTTTTATTAGAGAAGTTATTGCCAATATAGTATGAGCAATAGGTACACCCACATTTCTTAGCACCGTAGAATCAGTTAAATCTCTTTGTAAACGAGATATTGGCAATTTTGCTGAAAGATGTTCGAAAATGGCGTTGGCAAGCCCTAAGTTTCCTTCGGAGTTTTCAAAATCGATAGGGTTAACTTTATGTGGCATTGCAGAAGAACCAATTTCGCCTTCCTTTATTTTTTGTTTAAAATAGTCCATCGAAACATAAGCCCAAACATCTCTATCTAAATCAATTAAAATGGTGTTTATTCTTTTTAATCCATCAAACAAAGCCGCTAAATTATCGTAATGCTCAATTTGAGTGGTGGTTTGGGAACGGTCTAAACCTAAACCATTGTTTACAAAATTATTGGCAAATTCAACCCAATTAATTTTTGGATAAGCAACATGAAGTGCATTAAAATTACCAGTTGCACCGCCAAATTTTGCAGAAAATGGAACAGCTTTTAACTGAACCAATTGTTTTTCCATTCGTTCTACAAAAACATACAATTCTTTTCCTAAAATAGTTGGTGAAGCTGGTTGTCCATGAGTTTTTGCCAACATGGGTATAGTTGCCCAAGTAGTTGCTTTTTCCTTTAAAATGTTTAATACATCATCTAAAAGTGGATAATAAATATCGGTTAAGGCTTCTTTTATGGATAAAGGAATAGAAGTATTATTAATATCCTGAGAAGTTAACCCAAAATGGACAAACTCTTTTTGTTCGTTAATACCTAAAGCAGCAAACTTACCTTTAATAAAATATTCAACAGCTTTCACATCGTGGTTGGTTACTTTTTCTTCCTCTTTTACCGATAAAATATTAGCTTCCGATAAGTTTTGGTAAATGTTGCGAAGGGCAGGGTAAAGGTTTTTATCGAAACCTTGTAACTGAGGCAAAGATAACTCGCACAAGGCAATAAAATATTCAATCTCTACACGAATACGGTATCGTATCAATGCTGCTTCCGAAAAATAGGGAGCTAAACTTTCTGTTGTTTTTCTATATCTTCCATCGATGGGCGAAATTGCTGTTAATGCCGAAAAATTCATTTGTTATAAATTTTTTGTAAGGATACAAAGGTATTATTTTATATCGAATATTTTTTTGTCATTTCGAGTGGAGTGCAACGCAATCGAGAAATCTTTTTTGCTTGGAGGCTAAGTTAAAATACAATTGTTGTGAAATAACTCACAAGCGGACGGAGAGATAGGTAAAGAAGTAGTAAAGTTAGGGTGTAAAATTGTTGCATAAAGTGTAAATTGGTTACAACAATAATAAAAAGAATTTAGGAGATAAATAAATTTATTTTTTACAACACAAAAACTTTAATTACTTCTCATTTTTTAAAATGATAAAGAAGAAAGTTAATGACTTCTTCATCTTCTTTAGTATATTTGAAAACGTTAGAAAATTTTAATAATGAGCATTTTTAAAAATTTTGGAGTAGGGTTTAGTGCTTATGGTAAAGCAATAGAATTACTTTTTACCAAAGGACTAATCTGGTATATGATATTTCCAATACTCTTAAACGTGTTATTTTTAGTTTTTGGTTGGTTGGGTATAGGCTCTTTAAGCGATTACATCGAAAATTGGTTACAAAATATATTGAAGATAGAAAAGGATTCTTTTTATGGAGCTGAGTTTATCGCTCCACTTTCGACTTATTTATCGGGTATTGCGAGTGGAGTAGTATGGGTGTTAATGAAATTTATTTTCTTTTTTGTGTTTGCTTATTTTGGTGGTTACATTGTTATTATTTGCCTTTCTCCTGTATTTGCATTTTTATCAGAAAAAACGGAGGAAATTTTGACAGGAAATAAATACCGATTTAATGGTGACCAAATGATGCGAGATATTGTTCGGGGAATTTTATTGGCGTTAAGAAATTTATTTATAGAACTGTTTTACATGATAACTATATTTGCTTTAGGATTATTTATACCGTTTATTGGTGGCATGATAGGTTCTTTATTGCTGTTTTTTATTTCTGCCTATTTTTATGGTTTTTCTTTTATCGACTATAACAACGAAAGAAGAAGACTAACTCTCAAACAAAGTGTTCAATTTATGAGAGCCAACAAAGGAATGGCAATTGCCAACGGATTGATATTCTCTTTCTTTTTATTAATTCCTTTTTGTGGAACAACATTGGCTGGTTTTATTGCAATTATCTCTGTGATTGCAGCAACAGTTGCAACGCATAAAGTAGTAGATTTGTCAAACAATCATTATGCAAAAAAAATTGAAGGTTAGAGTTTCTGCAGTATCTTATCTTAACACATTACCTTTTCTTTTCGGAATCAATAATTCAGGTGTTATCAATGAAATAGAATTATCTGTTGACATACCTTCTGTTTGTGCAAAAAAACTGTTAACAAATGAAGTCGATTTGGGGTTAGTTCCAGTTGCAATTCTCCCACAATTAAAAGAGTATTATATTGTTTCAAACTATTGTATTGGAGCCGTAGGAAAAGTTGATTCTGTGGCACTTTATAGTGATGTTCCATTAAATGAGATAAAAGCCATTTATTTAGATTATCAATCCAAAACATCCATCAATTTAGTTCAGCTATTAGCTAAAGAATATTGGAAAGTAAATCCGAAATGGTTAAAAGCAGAAACTGGGTATGAAAATAAAATAATAAATTCTACAGCAGGAGTTATCATTGGAGATAGAACTTTTAACCTTAAAAAGAAATATAAGTACAAGTATGATTTAGCAGATGAATGGAAAAAATATACTGGTTTACCTTTTGTTTTTGCTTGTTGGGTAGCTAATAAAAAATTAACACCAGAATTTATTGCAAATTTTAATAGTGCGTTAAAAAAAGGAGTAAATAATATTAAAGAAGTGGTTGTTCTTCCTAACGAAAGTAAAATCACTCAAGAGCAACTTTTTGATTATCTGACAAATAAAATCTCATATGATTTTGATGAAAACAAACAAATCGCATTAGTCAAATTTTTGGAGTACATTAAAAGGAAATAAAGAGCAAATCGTAAATCTCAAATGGCTGTTGAAAATAATATTTTTTATCCAAATCTTATTCCTTATTTTTGTTTGAGTTCAAAAGGGTTCGTTGGCTCATTAGTTTTGAGTTCTGTTACCCCTACAAAAGTCTTTAAAATTTAGAAAAATGAACACGAAGTCTCACGAATACAAATTACTAAAAATAAAACTTATGAGTAAAAAATATTTTTTACCACTAATTATCTTCTTCAATATCTTTAGTATTGCTGTTTCTGGTCAAGATGATGTTAAAAAAACTGGAAAAATAGAATATAAATATAAAATGCAAGATGCTCGGCATCAATTTTTAACCAATGGAAATATTCGAGAATCTTTAAATATTTATAGAGAATTATTGAAAGATTATACCAATGATGCAATGGTTAATTACCGGATAGGAGAGTGCCACTATCAATTAGATAATTTTGATTTAGCCGTAGAATATTTTCAAAATGCGAAAAGAATAAACGACCAAGTGGATAAGGAATTATATTTTAGTTTAGCACAAGCATATCATCGAAATAATCAATTAGACGAATCCTTAGAAGCCTATAATAAATACAATACTGTAGCATCTAAAAAAGACAGAAAATATCATCAAATACCTAGTAGAATATCTCAGATTGATTATGCAAAAAAAATGATTGCAAGTCCAGTTAAGGCAAAAATCGAAAACTTAGGAAGTAATATCAATTCAAGAGGAGGAGATTATGCACCATCTATTTCTGCTGACGGAAAAACCATGATTCTTACTTCGAGAAGGTCTGATACTAAAGGGGGAGAAGTTGATAAAGCAGGAGATTATAAATATTTTGAAGATATTTATATAGCTGAATGGGATTCTATTGAGAATATTTGGGGGAAAGCAAAGCCAATTGAAGGGAATTTAAACACCGAAGGTCACGATGCAAGTTTAAGTATTTCACCCGATGGAACTAGTATTTATATTTATAGAAATGATGGATTGGCATTTATCGGAGATATTTTTGTTTCTAAAAAAACACTAAGTTCTGGTGCATGGGGTTTGCCAAAAGCATTAGAAAAGCCTATCAACACCTCTTATTTTGAAAGTTCTGCATCTCTTTCAGCCGATGGAAATAAACTTTATTTTGTAAGTGAACGGGAAGGTAAAAAAAGTGGAGCACAAGGTAAAGGCGACATCTATGTTTCTGAAAGAATTTCTAAAACTACTTGGGGAGAACCTAAAAATTTAGGCTCAATTATTAACACACCAGATGATGAAATATCAGTTTTTATTCACCCCGATGGAAAAACTTTATTTTTTAGTTCAAAAGGACATTTGTCGATTGGGGGATTAGATATTTTTATGTCTAAATTACAAGACAATGGCTCTTGGTCGAAACCTGAAAATTTAGGGTATCCAATAAATACTATCGATGATGATCTTCATTTTATCTTAAGTACAGATGGAAAAACAGCTTATTATTCATCTGTTGTTTCAGGAGGGTTAGGTGAACGAGATATTTACAAAATTGATTTATCGGAATACCCTATTTTGGCTGATGGCGTTACTACCAATCTTTCTATTTTAAAAGGACTTATTACCAGTGGGGAAAGTAAAGTTGAAGCTACTATTGAATTTAAAAATGAAACTGGAGCAATTGCTGGAAAAACTGTTTCCAACGAATCGGGCAGTTATTTTATAACATTAGCAGGTGGTAAAAAATATACAGCAACAATCAATGCAACAGGATATCAACCTCAAACAATAACAATTGATTTACCTTTAGGCAAAGGCACAACATTTATTAAAGAAGAATCATTTGATTTAATTAAAATTGTTGCTCCTGAAAAATAGGATATAGCGATTGTGTTAGGTGTTAACTTTCTGATTTTTATTACCTAATCAAACTTATGTAACCTTTTTGTAGTTTAGATTTTCCAGAGGAGTCATTTGGATAGAAGATGTAGTAATAAGTTCCTGTTTTTTGCTTACCACCATCCCAGTTGTTACTATAGTTATTATCTTCAAAAACCATTGTTCCCCACCTGTTATAAATTTCCAATCTACTATTTGGATAATATTCTAAATTTTTAATGACAAAATAATCATTGATACCATCGCCATTGGGAGTAAAAATATTAGCAATCGAATTAATAATACAGCTATCCGTTTGAATAGATATTGAATCTGTTGTTGTGCAACCACCACCTATTTCAACAGTAACATAATACAAACCAGCACTCAACACATCGTAATAGTAATTAGTACTACCATCTTGCCAGGTATAAAAATTGTAAGTACTATCGACTTGTAATATAAAATTGGGCAATGAGTCGATACAAACTATGGTGTCGTTTCCTAAGTTGACAATCGGATAATCATAAACTTTTATCAATGTATAATTTTCCGAACTACATCCATTGGTGTCAGTTATGGTTAAAAAATACATCCCAGCATTACTAGTATCAACATTAGCTATCCAATTATTATAAATAGTACTTGATAACGAATCTGGACCATTCCATTGATAGCTTAAACCTTGAATAGAATCAGTAAATATATTGATACTATCGCCAGTACAATAAGTGCTATTACTATAAATAGTTGGTATTGATGGAGCATCTAATATTAAAATAGTAATGGTATCTGGTAATGATAAACATCCGTTGCTATCAAAAACAGATAAATAATAATCTCCAGTGTAAGAAGTGGAGATATTTGGAAAAACTAAGCTGTCTTCAGTGTAAGTGTTATATTGATTATCCACCCATTCAGTTGTACCATTGGTATCAAGGGTAAATAATATTAGCGTATCATTTTCACAATAAAGTGTGTCTCCTAAAATATTAGGTGTTGCCGGAATTGGATTGATAGTTATAAAAATACTTGATTGCGTATTAATACAAGCTACATTTCCTACACTTAATTGATACCAACCACTATCAGCTAAAACTACATTAGGATTAGTATAATTTATCGAATTACTTATTATACCTGAAGAATTACTCCATTGGTAGGTTGCACCAGATATAAAATTAGTAGATAAGTATAAACTTTGTCCTTCACAAACAACAGTATCACCAATAATAACAGGAGCACCATTAGCGGGTGTTACAAATACGGTAATACTTTGAGCAGGGCTTTCGCAACCGTTACTATCTATTAAAATAGTAAAATAAGTTGTATCGTTAAATAATGCAGGAGTTTGATAAACAGAATCTAAAGCAATCCATATATAATTGTCATCGTACCAATTTAGAGTTAAATTATTTTGAGCTGATAAAGCAACACTATCTCCATAACAAATAGTAGTGTCGGATAGTTGAGGAAACTGAACAGCGTAATCAAAAACATAAACTGTATCTGAGGAAATAGAACATCCGTTAATTCCAGTTACATTAGCATAGTAAATTCCAGAATAAAATAAAGTAGTAGAGTCTGTATTAGAACCATTATTCCATGTAATATTTTGATAATTACCTGATGCACTAATTAAAACAGTATCTAATACACATTTCCATATAGTATCTGGAGAATTGATAAAAATTTGAGGTAGTGGTAGAATATTAATATTTATGGATGTGTCGTCACTCATACAAATATTATCAGAAACAGTTAAGGTATAAATACCGGTGTCAGAAGTATCTGCATTCATAATGATTATTGGATTTTGAGTTGATGAAAATCCATTTGGTCCGCTCCAATTATAAGTGCCATTAGGAATAGTTAACGTTGAAAGCCATATTGAATCACCTGAACAAACACTATTATTTCCATTTATAATTGGAACATAAGAAGCTTGGCTGATGATGATGGTTACAGGAACTCGATTACTGGTACAATTAGAATCAAAATTTTCTACATAAATAATGGTATCATTGGTTAAATTATAAAGATTGACAGTATCCCCTGTAAAAAATGAGGTTGGAGTAATTGCATTTCCATACCAATTAGCTACTAATCCTGAATTGGTGTTTACTAAAGTAGCTGTATCACCTGCACAGATTGTAATATTTTGAACATTTGGATTGGTTCCACCTGGATAAAATCCAATGTGTACTGTATCAGAAATTGCTGTGCAACCAGTTGAAGATTCAGTAACTGTTACATAATAATCTCCAGCATTGGTTATTTGAATAACTTGCCCAAAAAATGTTAACGGACCCCACTCGTAGCCACCCATGCCTGAATTTGCCATTAAAATAGCAGTATCTCCTGGGCAAATAATGGTATCGGTTAAAGGAGTAATGGTTGCCACAACATTTGCCAAAGTAATGGTAACACTATCGGTAACCGTAAAACCACATTGGGTTACTTCTAAATAGTAGGTTCCTGGCTGATTTACGATAACCGAAGGGCTTGTTGAGTTGATTGGAGGTAACCATTGAAAAGTTGGTAATCCACTATAAACTGCTGTTAATTCAATTGCACCAGTATGGCAAAGTTCAGTTCCTGGTTCAACCAAAAGATAAGGAGTATTGTATTCTTTTAGTTCGATGGTATTGGAAGTTAACTCACATAAATCGAAATCGGTTAGCAAACAATGGTAAAATCCGGGAACATTTACCCAAATAGTTTGGTTGGTACCTATTAAGTTTCCTTGTGGACCAATCCAGTTGTAAGCAACACCTGATTGTAAACAAGTTAGAAGTATAGAATCTCCTGGACAAATAATATTATCAGGAACATTGCTCACTATAGTTGGACTAGGTTTTACAATAAGATGATAGTCTTCATAAATTTCATTTGTGCATCCAGTAATCGGATCAGTTAGAATTCCACTATATTCGTACCATCCTTGCTGATTAGCAAATATTGAATCGCCATTTGCTGAAACGATTAAAATTCCAGGACCACTCCAACTAAATCCGGAAACAACTGTATCTGTCCAAATATTTACGGTATCTCCCGGACAAAGTAAGCCGTCTCCACTTAAATTAATAGTTACATTAGGTTGAGGGTTTACAACAATGTAAAAAGAATCTTCAACAAAATAGTGAGTAGTATCTAACCCACACGTATTATTATAACCCAAAATAAAATTGGAATTGATAGTGTACCAACCAGTTGTTGTAGGATAGAAATATCCTTTTAAACAATATAGATCATAGTCATAAATATTCCAGTTTTCATAATAAATGCTTGAATCACAATAAGCAACATAATTACCCATTGGGTTAGTAATAGAATCTGCAATTACGTAATGAACTTCTTGACCTTTACAAATAGTGTCTTCTAATTGCAACAGATAAGGAACAATTGTGTCTGTAAAAGGAAATTCATAAATTAATTTAAATTTAGCATAATTTGAACAATTATTGGTGTCAGTAACTTCAACTTGATGCCACCCCGATTCATAAATTTGATGCTGAATCGAGTCGGTATAAATTGTTCCAAAAGGAGTAGTATAAGTAAATTGGTATGTTGTATCTAAATCCCCAAACCAAGTAATGGCAGTATCTGGATAGCACATATAAATATTATTATAAAATCCTCCGGAAGGGTAAGTTTGGGTGTTATATCCATGGTCATCTGTTAAATGTGGCATTTGAGGAATTGGATGAATGGTAATAAAAACAGTATCATTGGTAGTTGAGCAGCCGTCAATACGTTGTGTATTAACGGAGTAGGTTCCAGTTGTGTAGATATGAGCGGTATCGAATATACTGCCATTTGACCATAGGAAATCAAAAAATGGACCATGTTGGTAGTTGGTTGGGTATAAATTAAAATCACTTTTATAAAATCCATTTCCTGCAGTATGAGTGTCATCGAACGCTACTCCCATGCCACAAAACACCAATGAATCAGGGCAAATACCTTGTATGCAAGGTAAATTAGAATCATAACAAGATGTATTTTCATAATAATAATAAGGAGGTATCAATAAATCCACAGGTTTACCTATAAATATATCTTTTGCTCCAACGGCATTCAAATACATATAATTGTTGTTTGCACAACCTGGTGTACATGAATAAGGAGGAAAGGTTTTATTAATTCCAACAATAGAAATAAAACTAAAACCCACAGGATAATTAAAATACTCGGTGTAACCTCCAGAAATAATTGGGTTGTTAATTTGTGAAATAGCAATACCCGAACAATAATCGTCTAAAGGACCACCATACTGTTTCATCCATTGTTGAGTGCCGGAATTGCTATACTTAGTAATAAAAATATCGTTGTAACCTACCGAATTAAATAAACCAGAACCTAAAGAATCGGCATATTCATCAAAAACACATTTAAAAGTTCCTGAAATGTAAGGATCTTGATTGGCATCTAATGTTATTGCTTTAGAAGAAACTTGCGAATTAGAATCGTCTTCTCGCATCCATAATAGTTCCCCTTGTGAATCGAATTTGATGATAAATATTCGATAGGTATAATTTCCATTCAAATAATTATTCCAACTGGCTCCTATAATAATCATTTGTCCCATAAAATCACCAGTAAT
>CAYHWX010000054.1:0-26162 GCA_964360245.1 uncultured Vicingus sp. | reverse complement strand
ACTCAAACGAGCATCTTTCACTGTCTTTCCTTCTGTTCCTGCACTAATTGCCGAATAATGATTACGCACCATTATTTGTCCTTTTCCTAAAGCAGGAAACGGCACTTCGAGCAATTGCATGTGTCCGTCTTTTAAATTTTGTGTGAGTTGTTCCATTTTTTTAGTTGAAAGTGTAAAGTTAAGAAAGTTTCAATCTTAATAAACACACCCCTGATTTTGTAACTAAATGAAAAATTTAGACAAAATCTTCCCCTCTCAAGAGGGGAAAATTCATCGTTATAAAATATACATCTTGTACCATTCCTGAAAAGAAATCAAGGCATAAATCAAGGCTGAATTATCTTCTCTGCCGGATAAATGATTTTGAATGTGTTTTTCAATATCCACCATCGAAAAGCCATCAATATTGTTCAACAACTCTCTATCGAGCAATTCGTTTATTTTTTGTTCGGAGCTAAAAATGCTTCTCAAAGGCATTCCAAATCCGGCTTTTCTTCTGTTGGTTACATAGTCGGGCAAGTCGTTTTTAAACGCATCTTTTAGTACTGCTTTTGTTTTTCCAGTATTACTTAATTTATAGTTTCTCGGAATAGCATGTGCCAATTCAATAATTCGATAATCTAAAAAAGGCACTCGACCTTCTACCGAATTTGCCATGGTCATTCGGTCTAGGTATGAAACATTTTTTTGTAAAAAATTATCGTATTCAAAAGTTTTAAAACAATCAAAAGGGTCAGCACCTTCAGGAAAATAATTGCTTAAAAATTGAGTAGTATTTGTCGTGTCGCCTTTAAAAACAGACAATGAATTTTCGAAATCACCAACTATGGTGTAGATGCCGTATTTGTAATTCGGGTAAGCGTAATATTTTCCCAATTTATGTAAATACCTTCTAAAGGCTTTAAATTTTCCGTTTCCTTGGTCGAGAGCAAAAAAAGAGTTGGCTATTGATTTGGAAAAGGGCATGTTGCTTAACCAACCATCCATCAACGTCATTTGATGTCCGGCATAACCCAAAAACAATTCGTCGGCACCCATTCCACTCAAAATTACTTTCGATTGTTTGGCTGCTTGTTGCGTTATTAAATAGGAAGGTATTTGAGAACCATCAGCGATTAAATCGTCGCCATATTTTATGGTGTTCTTGATTTGTTCTAATGTAGTATTGTCGCTCCCTATCGGAATTTCGGTCATGTTTAAGTTCCACTCTTTTGCCAATTGTTGGGCGTACTTAAAATCGGAAGTCGTTCCTTCTTTAATCAGGTCTTTTACTTCCTTGCTGGCACAATAATGTTTAATGGTAGGTTGGTCTTTTAAAAAAGAAGCGATGATGGACGAATCTAAACCACCCGATAAAAAAGTACCTACTGGCACATCGGCTAGCAATCGTTTTTCGGTGGCATCGTGCAACAACCGTTTGGCTTCGGTTTGTGCATCTTGGTAACTGATTCCTTTGTACTTCTCTTGTTGGGCAGGTTGCCAATACCTTTTGATTTGAAATGAAGCATTATTAAAATCGTATTCGGCAAAATGAGCAGGTTGCAATCGGCAAATATTTTTAAATAGGGTTTCGTTGGTAGGAGAATATTTAAACACAAAATATTTTTGGAGGTTTTCGGTTGCCAATTCGGCTTTTACACCTGCTTTTAAAATGGACTTGATTTCTGAGCCAAAAATTAATGCTTCGTTTTTGAATGAAAAATACAAGGGTTTAACACCTGCTCTGTCTCGTATTAAAAACAGTTTGTTGTGGTTTTCGTCTAAAATAGCCATTGCAAAATCGCCATTTAACAAATTGATAAACGAAATACCTTTTTGTTGGTAGAGTTTTAACACTACTTCGGTATCGGTGTTGGAAACAAACTGTTCTGCTTTTAAATATTGCTCTTTTAGTTCTAAATAATTGTAGATTTCGCCATTAAAAACTACGTGAATTTTAGCATCGGCAGAAACAAAAGGTTGATTACCTTTTTCGGATAAATCCAAGATGCTTAAACGGGTATGCCCTAACCCAACGTATTTATTGTTGATATTGGTTTCGTATTTACCTTGTGCATCAGGACCACGATGTTTTAATGAAAACAACATTTCATCGAGTGGCAACTTTTGGTTGGTTATATATCCTGTAATTCCGCACATGGAAGCAAAGGTAAAAGAAATAGTTTTATGAGTTGACTTTCTTGAAAAAATAGGGTACTTTCGTTTATTAACTAATCTATCGTATTGACACAGAATATAGACAGGTGTTGTAAAGTATTTTAAGAGAACTACATGGCACAGATATTTAATCTTGGGTATTATATAAAAAATAGACATATAAAAATGGCTCTTGAATTGCTTGAGTTGCAACTTGAACAAGATAGCCCATTATATAATACAGTTGATTTTACAACTTATCGAAATAATGACACCTCTATAGATATTGATTCATTTTATAATGACTTTATTCGTAGAGACTCTTTCTATTATTTTAATGACATTTTCCAAGTTTTAAATTACTATGGAGTACAAAGAGCATATAAAATTCGTGAGTTTCATTACTTTACATGGCAAATGTTGGTTCTATATTATGCTGTTGGATTTTATATTCGAGAATTGTTAGATAAGTATATTGAAAATTTCACGAGTGTATATTCAAAGAAACCAATTAATGTTTTTTATGGAGGGAATTTAAACTTAACTGAACCAAAAAAATCCAAAATTTATTATTACGAAGATTATAAAGAATTTCTCCATCTCAAAGAAACTCTAACTCAACCAGAAGAAGGTAAAATTAAATATGCCATCTCACTTGATATAAAATCTTTCTTTTATACAATTGACCATAAAATACTACTTGAAGTAATTGATAGAAAGGCCTATTCAACAACTAAAAAAGGACTTCATTTTAATGAATTCACAAAAGAAGCTATTGAATTCTACTTTAAATATTTGGTTAAGGATTCTAAAGGAATACCTGTGTCTGGACAAAATATTATTTCAAGCTTTATAAGTTCAATTTACTTTACTGATTTTGATGAATTCGTTGTTGATAATTTCTTAAACACAGGAAAATTCCATTATATACGATATGTTGATGATTTTTACCTAATATTTTCAGAGGATTCAACAAAACCAATATCCGAAATTAGACAGGAAATTTATGATATTGAGAATGAAATAGCCGATTTCTTAATCAAGCATTTAAAACTATCCGTAAGTTCTTCTAAATCTGATAGGTTTCAAATTACAGATATTGAAAGTCATTTAAATTTCTTGAATGCAACAGGTTTTGAAAGTCCTTTTGAACAAGAATTTGATTACGAAGAACTTTATGAAGATTCTATACTTAGTCTTCAAATAAAAGATAAGCCAGCTCCTGAAATCTTTAACGATTGTATTGAAATCCTGAAAGAGCTAAAATCGCAATCAGAGACTCTACCACAATTCGAGATAGATGCAAAAAAATCATCATATCTCAACTTTATATTAATTCACCAAAAGTGTCTTTCATATTCTAAAAGTGAGGAGGCTAAACAAATAGTTCGTGATAGTGGAATTTTTACGGATTTCAAGAATATTGATTTTATACTTATAAAAATAAAAGTATTACTTCATCTTGTTACGATTGATGTAGATTATAGGAAAGATTTTTTTGAATTTCTGATAGTTTCCTTACAATCTAATAAAAGCTTAACTCAGAAAATTACGATTGTAGATAGGTTTATTCATCAACTGCAATTTTTGATTTCAGAATCCAAAGGGACTACGAAAAATGAGTTAATTGCTGAGTACAATGAATACATAAATGTCTTTATTGATAAATTAGAACCTTTGCTTGAATTCAGTTCAAATGGATATTTTAAATTATTGTATAAAGCTCTAAGAAATGATTATTGCTTAATCCAATTTGATAAAATTTATGATTTTAATTTCTTATCGGACAGCAACTGTATTCCTTTGGTTCAACAAATTAAACAACGGAACATCAACGAGAAGATAGGTTTTTATAATGTTTGTTTTAATCATCTATTAAATGAATTTCAGAATCTTTTTGAAATGATTGTTCTTAATGGTAAAAAGGTCACTGCAAAAGATATTAGAGATGAAATGGCAAAAGATGGTTTTTTAACATCAGAAATTAAATTTGTGACTGAATTTTTTGATAGAAGAAATCAAAATTCTATTTCGCATACTAATGAGCAAGAAATTGGCTTTTGGGGCGTTGGACAGGAAGAATATGAGAAATACAAAAAGAAAGCAGAACCAATAATAAGAAAAGTATATAATAAACGAATTGAATAAAAAAAAATAGCTCTCGCAAATTTTTTTAACTCGTGGCAATAACAAATTTAATGTCTGTTGCTGTTATTTCATTATAATTTACAAAGATTAACCTATCTTTACTATGTTTTGATTTGCTGTACAAATGAGGTTGAAAAAATTAAAATATATAGATTTATTTGCCGGAATAGGCGGTTTCCATCAGGCGTTAAGTTCATTTGGTGCAGAATGTGTATTTGCATCAGAATGGGATAAATATGCCTCCGAGACCTACGAATATAATTATGGTATAAAACCATTTGGCGATATCACACAAATTAACGAAAAGGATATACCAACTCATGATATTTTATGTGGAGGCTTTCCATGCCAAGCTTTTTCGGTTTCGGGAAAACAAAAAGGTTTTGAAGATTCACGTGGCACACTTTTTTTTGATATTGCAAGAATAGTTGAATACCATAAACCAAAACTTGTTTTTTTAGAAAATGTAAAAAATTTTGAAACCCATGACAATGGTAATACACTGAGAACCATAAAAAAGATTTTAAACGAGCTTGGTTATGATGTTAAACACCAAGTGTTAAATGCCAGCGACTTTGGTTTACCTCAAAATCGTGAACGAATATTTTTTGTATGTTTCCGAAAAGATATTATGGTTGACAGTTTTATTTTCCCCAAACCTTTAAATAGAAAAACGGCTTTGATTGATTTTTTGGAAGACCATACCAATGAAGCAAAAATTATAACCAGACCTGATATTAAACTGAACAAATCGTTTTCACCAATTAGAAATATTTTCGGAGAAATAGAACTACCCAACAAACCTATACAAATTGGAATAGTTAACAAAGGCGGACAAGGCGAACGTATTTACGACTCACACGGTCATGCCATTACCTTATCTGCTTATGGTGGAGGTGTTGGTTCAAAAACAGGGCTTTATAAAATTGGTGATGTAATAAGAAAACTATCGCCTAGAGAATGTGCAAGAATACAAGGTTTTCCTGACGATTTTCAAATTATATCCAGTCCTTCACAGTCGTATAAACAATTTGGAAACAGTGTTGCCATTAATGTGTTAAAATCGATACTTATGCAGATTGCCGAAACAAAAACTACTAACGATGTGGAAAAAATAAATGTATTGGTAAATGGATAAAAGACAACTTATAGGCTCACAAACTGCCAAAGGCGGGTTTGAAAATGAAGGAAATATCGTTTTAAAATTCAACAACTACAAAAATGATAAAGAAGCTCAATGTTGGCTTAATATTATGGGGTATAATCATGAAAAGATTCATTCATTAAATGCACTGACTATTCCTGTGAGGATTAATAAATCAAAAGCCATAAATTTTGGTGCAACCGATGATAAAATTAACGATACCATTAGATTCAAAAAGGCTGACATTCAAGTGCAATTGAACATTAATGTTGATGACGTGATGTACCGTGAAAATCTTTCTTTAAAAAAGGCAAATAAAGGGGCTAATTTCAACCAAATTGATAAACGTCCGGTAAATACCTATCAATCCATGTGGGGATTTAGTGATAATATAGCAACTACATTAAAGAAATTTACTGGCGAAATATTACCATCACACAGTGAAAAAATAGACTTAAAAGACCAACGAAGATGGTATTTAAACGAATTATCAGAGTTAGAGGTAAAAAACCTAATAGACTTTTTTGAAGACAATAAGGTGTTAATCTTAAATGATATTTTGAAAGGTCGGGGTGTTTTATCAGCAGAATGGTTTTTAGTTACCAGAAAAGATACGACAACAGGAGATATAGATTGGATATTGAAAGATATTAATTATGTTACCAATTTCTTTTCAAAGGGTAAAGTGGAAATGTCAAAACGAGGAAGTTTAAATTTCGGAAAACTTACGATTCAAAGAAAGGGAGGTACTCCTGACCCAACTTCACTTCAATTTAAAATCAATCCCTTGGCGTTATTTGAGGATGAAAAATAAAGAGGCTAGCAATAAACTTTCAATAACAGCCAAATATTATGTTTTTTAGCTATTGTAACAGCCAAATATTGTGTTTTTTAGTTAAATTTGATGAAGTGTTGAGGAAAACTCCTGCTTAGGAATTGTCAATAAATACGAATTAACCAATAAAATTAAAATTTATACAAACAATCATTTAACACCTTCGCCAAATTCTCCACCATTTTCTCTTCCGTATAATTTGCATTGTAAAACTGTTTGGAGTTCATGGAAAATTGGTTTCTTAATTCGGCATCGTTAATTAAAAGTTCCAATTTTTCGGCAATGGTTTCGGGGCTTTCGACAGGTACAATAAAACCATTTTTACCGTCAATAACTGATTCTACAATGGCTCCTTGGTCGGTAGTAATGATGGGTAATCCATTTGCCATGGCTTCCACGATTACCCAAGGATGACCTTCGGGCATTTTAGGGCAAAATACAAAAACAGCAGCATTGGCAAACAATTGCATTTTTGCTGCTCCACTTTGTGGAGGAAACAATTCTACGTGGGTCAATTGATTTTCTTCTATAATGGCTAAACACTGTTGTTTAAAGGTTTCGTTGTCCCAAGCTCCTGCAGCCTGAAATTTGAAATTGGTGATGCCTTTTTCTTTTAAAATTACCAATGCTTTTAGCACATCATCAAAACTTTTGGAAGGTAAAAAGTTGGCTAAATACAGCACATTTAGTGTTGTGATATTTTTGGTTTGCAGTTCGTAATTGGCTCCATTTGGGATTACAAAAATTTGATTTTCAGAAAAATAATCCTTGAACAAAGGTTTTAAATTATTGCCCAACACTATAACTCCGACACATTTTTTTAGGGTAGTTTTCACCAACCTTTTGGTTATACCCGAAGCCGAATTTATCCAATTACCAAAATTACTTCCTCGCAATTGTATCAGCACCTTTTTACCCATAAATTTCCCTAGCCAGATAAATGGAGCGTCTTTAAAAAACCCCATCGTGGTTTGGCTTATCGGCACTAAAATAAGTTGTGGTTGTTGTTGTTTTATTTTTTGGAGAAATTCTACATAAATACCAACACTTCTATACATTTTAGAAAAACTCCATCGTCCCATGGTGGCTACATCGGTGTTCATTCGGGTATCTAAATGTATCAAATTAAATTCGTTTTTGAGACCTGAGTTTAATATGATTTGAGTGGCAATTGCCGGTCCGATTAATGGCGGAGGTAATTTTCCTAAAAGGAATATCGTTGGCTTCTCCCCCATTATTGTTGCAATTGTTTTGGGAGTGCTACAAAAGCAAAAACTGACATGACCACATACATAAATGGTGGATAATACGTTGGAACAATACTTATGGAATACAACATTAATATCCCCAAAGTTCCTAAAGCTAAATATTTGGTAGCATTTGCAAGTTTTTTTGTCATATTATAAAAAACAACCAAAATGGTTAAATAATAAAATAATCCAAAATATCCAGTGAAAAAAAGAATCCGCACGTAATCGTTGTGAGCTCCAACGCCAATAAATTGATAAGAAGGTTTTAATGTGGTTGGGTATCCAAAACATTGAGAAAAAATATTTTCATTGGTAAAAAAATCAATCATTCTAGTCCACCGACCCATTCTACCATGTAGTAATCGCGAGGATTCCAAATCACCTTCATAAACTTCAATATCGGTTTCCAGTAAGGGGGTAATTTTTTCTTCGATAATGGGTTGTGCAAAAAAGTAAAACAATAAAAAAAGCAGCATAGACAAAACAAAAGCAGCACCTTTGTTTGCTCTAAAATTAAACACCATAAACAATAGTAACAACCCAATAAAAATGGTATAGGATGCAACGTGATGGATGTTTATCAATGTTAAAACGCACAATGCTCCAACAATAACGACTGTTCGGATTCGCTTAATTTTTGGGACATCTCTTGTTCTTGAAAAATAAAAATAAGTAGCAATTAAAAAACAAAAAGACAGGTAAATTCCATAGCTCACCACATCTCCGAAGCTGCCTTGCAATCTTTCCATGCCCCTGCTTTCTACAATTCGAATGGCTCCAAAAAATACTTCGTACAACAATAGCAATGCAACAAATATTCCTGCGTATAAAAACGTGGTTAAAATTCCATCCAAATCTTGTTTGTTTTGAATAAATCTTCGAGCAAAAAAATAAATGTAAATAGGTATAAATAATTTTAATAAATACTCCAACGAATCCATTGATAATGGGTCGAACAGAACAACAAAAAAGATTCCAATAACAACAAATATGGACCAAATTTTGAAATATTTATCTAAAGGCGATTGTAATGGTTTTGGTGTTTTAGCAATGGCTATAATTACTAAAATTGGAGTTAGCACCCCTACAATGTACAACGGAGATAAAAAAGGAGAAATATTTTTTAAAAAAAATAAGTTGTCAATAATTGGACGCAACAGCACCAAAATGATGAACCATTTTAAGATCCAAGGTTTTGATTTAAGCCATATTTTCCAATTCTTAAACTTCATAAAATCTTACTTGCAATAGTTGTAAAAGCAAACTTTAATTTTGCCGCATCCGCCAATTCATTTCTTTTTTCTCTAAACGAATTGGTTTGAGTTATTGCTTTATTAAAAGTATCATAAATATCTGAATCTTTAAATTTCCACCCGTTTATTCCTTGTTCAATAACGTGTTGAATATTGTTTTTGTCGGGAAGAAATATCGGCAACCCTGTTCCCATGGCTTCGTAGTGAGTAATGATGTGTGTGGACCAATAGCCAAAGTCAGCCACATTGTACAACCCCAACAATTCGGTATGGGATAAGAAAGGCAAACAACTAAATTGAGTTGCATACTTTTTGGAAGCAATGTATTTTTTTAACTGATTTGCGTATAAATCCGTTCCGAATCCAGCGATGATGTACTTGGTGGGAGTCCCATTCTCATTTAATTCATCAACAACATCAATTATTTTTTCTAAATTTTTGAATGGAGTAATCCTGGTGGCAGTGATTAAAACAACATCTTTTTCTTCCAAATTCAGTTCTTTTCTTTTTTGTTGTCGGAGGGTATTATCAAAATAAAATTCTTCCTCATCAAAACCCAACGATAAGGGTTTTACTTTTTCTAAAAATGTGGAATGTAGTTTTTTAGGAATATAATTTAGCACCACATCAGGAGCAGAAGGAGTATAGGCGTAAAATAAATCTACTTTATTCACCGCCAACTGGTACATCGGATTTTTAAAGTATTTTCTTAAAATATATTTTTTTACCTGTTTAGATATTCCTTTAAGACCTTTAAACTCATCGAAAGAATCTTCGTTATCAGCTAATAAAACTATTTTTTTAGCATTCGGAAAATTTGCATTTAAAATTGGTTTTGGAAATAATTTGCCTAAACCGATAATTACAATTAAATCGGGAGCATATTGAGTAATATTTTCTACCAAACCTTTGCATTTTACCATTTGCCCCATAGTAAAATAAGGTTGAAATCTGGTTATCGAATAGCCATTTTGTTGTTGGGTTCCCAATTGGTAATGAGGAATAGTTTGCAGTTTATTTTTAACCGAAGGAGATACTAAATTACTTGTAAAAACGTGTACATCATTGCCTAATCGAGAAAGTGCTTTTGCCATTTGAACCTCAACATAGCCCACTTCCGGCATAAAATGACCACAGACAATTGCTATTTTTAGTTTTTTCTCCATTAAACTTTCACATTAAAAACTGCTATCCATTTTAGCAAGCTGCACATCCTCCAAAATTCGCTTAAATGTGCATTACTCTTTAAATCTGTTTCACAAAACCGAAGAAAAGCGTTTTTATCCAGTAGTTCAGGAAACGTCATTCCTTTTATTTCTGTCATTAATTCTTCATTCAATTCATTTTTCCATTCTTTTTGAGGAGTTAAAAATCCCATTTTGTATTTTCTCCAAACAATTTTATCGGAGATTTTTGATTCCATTAATTTTCTTAAAATATATTTCGACCATCCTTTATTAATTTTATAATTGACAGGAAGTGCAATGGAATATTCAACCAATCTATGGTCTAAATAAGGAACTCTTGATTCTATAGAGAAAGCCATCGAATTTCTGTCCTCATTTCTTAATAAATCTGCTAAGCCAAATCGAAATGCAGAATACGAATTTTCTCTAAAGTTTTTGCCTCCTCTTTCTGGCACTTCAATAGTTAAATTATTGACAATCTCTTTATTCAAAAACTGATGACCTATACGCTCTTTTTTTCTTAATAACGATTGAATTCCAGAAGGTAAATGATAATAAACAGCACTGAAAATACTTGATAATGCTGATATAGTAAAATTTGTTTCAATCAATTTTTTCTCTTTACTAAATTTCGAAAATCGAAACCCTTTTAACAAATCCAACAAATAAATTCCTGCAAAATTGCTGTAACCACCCAGCGATTCATCAGCTCCCTGACCATTCAGTAAAACCTTCATGTTGTGTTTTCCTGCTAATTTCATCACTTCCCAATGTGCATACATGGATGCAGAGCCAAAAGGCAAATCATGATGATAAACGATTTTAGCAATATCGTTACTAAATTCCTTTGCATTTGGATAGGTAAAATGCGGATGAACGTTTTTAAAATCTTTTATTGCTTCTTTAGCAAAGTCGCTTTCATCAATCGCTTTGTTTTTGTATGCTGCAGTAAAAGTATTGAATTCATTCCCTATTTTTGGAGCAATTTCACCCACCAACGCACTTGAATCTAACCCTCCACTTAAACACGAACCAACAGGAACATCAGCTCTTAAATGCAATTGGACAGCTTCTGAAAATAATTGATGGTATTCCACTAAAGCTTCCTCAAAATTGGAAGAAATTTTTCTTTTTTCAACTTCCGCTTCTAATTGATAATAGGAACTAATTTTTAATGTATTTGAGGAATAATCATAAATGCCATTGTGCCCTGGCGGAATTTCTTGAATGTCTTTAAATAAGGTTTGAAAAGGTTTACTGGTTGTTCCAAATATTACATATTCCGACAACAATTTAGGGTCAGCAATCGGTTCAATAGTGGGTACTTTCAACAACGCTTTAATTTCGGAAGCAAAAGCAAAAAGCTCGTTTTTATGAAAATAATAAAAGGGTTTGATGCCGAACCGATCTCTCGAAATAAAAAGTTGCTGGTTGGTTTTGTTGTAGATGACAAAAGCCCACATTCCCACAAATTTATGGACACATTTTTCTCCCCATTTGATGTATGCTTGCAAAACCACTTCTGTATCAGAATTCGATTCAAAAACTAAACCTTCGGCTTCTAATTCTTTTCTGATTTCTTTAAAATTATAAACCTCTCCATTAAAAACAATCACATAATTTTTTGAATCATCCAACATGGGTTGGTGACCCTCTTTATTCAATTCTATAATAGAAAGCCTTCGATGAACAAAGCCAACATTAAATTGTTGTTGTTCTTCTATTGGTTGAAAAGCTGATAATTCTTCAATGGTGTCTTCACCTTTGCATGAAACTATTTTATTATCTTCAACAATGATAAATCCTTCATCATCAGGACCTCTATGGCGAATTACCTTAGAAATATCTTGAAGAACCTGAACGGTTACTTTTTCTTTAGATAATATTCCGGCTATTCCACACATTTTTTTTAAAAATCAATTGATTTACAAAGATTACAATGATTTGTAAATTGTAAACAAGTGTTGTCCGAAGTTGCTAACACCAAATTGATGAACGACTTGTTCTCTTATTTTTTTTGAATTATAATTTTCTAGATTTACGACCATTTTTATTAAAGCTTCAGCCATTTGCCCAATATTATTTACATCCAATAAAATACCATTTGATGCATTTACATATTCTGGTGGAGCTGTTACATTAGTTGTGATAACTGGAAGTCCACACGAAAGTGCTTCGGCAATGGATAATCCAAAACTTTCGTATTGGGTTGGAGAAATAAACACGTCTGCTTTTTGAAACTCTGTTGCAACTTCTATTTCGCTCAACATCCCTTTAATGATAACCGAATTTTCTAATTGATGAGATTTTACATATTGCTGAATAGCTGCCATTTCTTTTCCATCTCCACATAATGTTAACGTCCAATCGGCATGTATTTTTTGGAAAATTTCAAATGCCTTTAATGCTCTTAAAGCTCCTTTATTTTCGTCCATTCTTCCAGCAAAAACAATATTTTTAAACAGCTTTTTTTCTTTTAACTGAAACAAATCGGTATCAATTGGATTGTAAGTTACCTCCATTCTTTTTGGGTGAATATCATTGGATAATATTTCGGTTTTTAAATGGTTACTCACCGCTAAAACAGCACTGGCATTTTCCATTACATTTTTTACCTTATATTTTTTGTATAAAGAATTTACCACTTTAGAAAATGGACCGGTATTTTCAGTAATCACATAAGGAATTTTCCATTTTTTTGAAAGTTTCTTCGCCAACGAACCGTTTAATACAGCACCATGAGCATGAATTACATCAACATCTTTAATCTCTTTTAAGAGGTGATAACAAGCATTAAACCATTTCAAATAAGCTACTGATTTTTTAATTCCACTTGGCTTTTCAGTATAAGGAAAATATCGAATTAGTTTTGTGTTTTCATCAATTTGGTGTTCAGTCAGACCTTGTTCAGCTCCATTTAAACGGCTATGAAAAATAGTTATTTTGCAAAAAGGCTGAACACTTTTAATGTAATTCCATGTAAAACCACCCCAGCCCTTTTCATTATAAGGCAAGAATTCTGGCAATATTAATACATGTAATTGTTTTTCCAATTTAGCTTTTCTTTTTAGCAACTGCTATTAACTCGTGTCCTTTTAAACCTTTTTCCAATACCAATCCGTAACTTCTGGTGAATGGATATAAAACTGTTCCCATTACATGAGGTAATTTCGCTTTCAATTGTTTTTTAATCCCTGATTTATTAGTACTACTCTCCTTACTCACATCGGTTTTAACCGAACCATTTTTATATCTAAAATATCCTTTAATGGTATTAAAAATATGGTGAGTATATTCTTTTGAAATTATTTTTTGGGTAACAAATCCGGCTTTATCCAGATAGTTGTTTAAAGTAGTTTTAGAAAAGAAAAACAAATGATCTGGTTGCTGATAAGTGGAATGACTGTATCCCAACAACTTATTGGTAGATGAATCGACATTGGGAACTACTAAAAAAATGATTCCATCTGGTTTTAAGTAAGTCTTTAACTCTTCTAAAAAAGTAAGCGGATTTTCTATGTGTTCCAGCAAATGTGAAAATGCAATTACATCAAATTGTTCTTTTTCGAAAGCAACATCTTCCAACCTTCCATGTCGCACTTCCAAACCTAATTCATTGGTAAATTTGGTATAATTAACAGAAGCATCCAATCCTATCACATCAAAACCTTGCTGTTTTGCTTCATTTAAAAAGGCACCTGTTGCACAACCAATTTCGAGCAATTTTCCTGAACTTTTATAGGCTTTCAAAATTTCTACTCTATCTTTAATCATGGTGTAGAGTTTTTTCACTTTTGCTCGGTCAACTTCATCGGTATATAAACCCGCCTGAAGTTCTTCCACCATTTTTCTGTTTAATTTTGGAATGTGTTTAAATACCAAAGTGCATGTTGTACATTTATGCAACGTAAACATTTCTTCTTTCCACAGTTCTTCTGTCGCACTTCCACAAAAAGGGCACTTCACATCCGACATAACTTAAATTCTTTCTTTTATTTTTTTTACTGGAGAACCTGCATAAATGGTATAGGGTGATAGATTTGAACTTTTTAACACTACCGAATTTGCTCCAATTACTACACCATCTTTTAAATCACTTCCAATTAATACCACCGAATTTGCTCCAATCCAAACATCTTTTCCAATTTTTATTTCTTCAGAAACTACAGATTGTTTTTGAATGGTTTCTTTTTTTTCAGTTCCATGATTGGAATCTCTAATACTAACATTCTCCCCAATTAAAGTAGCTTCTCCAATAGTAATTTTGGTAGTACAACTCATCAATACATTTTGAGTAATATTTACCTTATCTTCAATAATTAACTTACCCGATTTGGTAATTTCCAACGTGCAATTAAAACCAAAAGTTACACGATTTCCAATTTGAATATTTGCCTTCGGGACTGCTCTAATCAAAGGAAAAGAATAACACTTTAAACCATTTCCTACTTTACAACCATGAAATTGTAAATAGAGTTTAAACCAAAATCCTTTTAGTTTTCTGCAGTTGTTTCGATATGTTTGTTCTAGTTCGATGTGTTTAGCCCCACTTTTTTTCTAATCTTCTGTTTAATTTATTTTGAAGACCAAAGATATTAACTAAAAAATGAATAATTCGTTTATATCCTCTTTTGAAATAACATCTATACAAAGCCTTTTTCATTTGAGGTGCGTAAACCGATTTATTTTCCATTAAAATTTGGTAGCCTTCTTTAAAAGAATCGCAACTGAAATTACTCACTCCACCTATTCTGAAAACAGCCAAAGATTCTTTAATCTCATAAAATAGAAACCCTTTTTTATAGGCTCTTAACAAAAAATCATAATCAGACGATAGCTTGTATTTTTCGTTATAACCTCCTAAACCTTCATAAACTTTTCTTAAAACAAATGTTGAAGGATGAAAAATACCCATGGTTTGTTCCATCATGGATAAATTAGGAAAAACCTCTTTGAAAAAATTCTTTTCTCCAATCCTTCTCAATTTTGTCATACCTCCAAAAACAATGGCGGCATTTTGATTTTCAAAAACTGCTACAATTTTTTGAATTGTTTCTTCCAAATAATAATCATCTGCATTTAAAACACCAATGATGTCTCCAGTAGCTTTTTGCCAGCCTTTGTTCATCGCATGGTACATTCCAGCATCTTTTTCTGAAACCCAATAAGCAATGTTTTGCTCGTATTTTTTGATGATATTTTGAGTTCCATCCGTTGAACCGCCGTCAATAATAATGTATTCGAGGTTTTTGTAGGATTGATTAATAACACTCTGAATAGTTTGCTCGATGTACTCAGCACCATTAAAAACAACGGTTATGATAGATACTTTTGGATTAAGCATGGAGCAGCTGATTTAGTTGATTAACGATGGCTGACCAAGTAAAGTTTTGTTTGGTAAATGCTTTAATCCCCTCACTTTTTTCTTCCAAAAAATTTTCATTATCTATCAATTTTTGAAGTTCATTTGCATAAGTTTTGACATCATCCACCTCAGTCCAAATACCAAATTTAAAGTTGTTGGATAACTCTTTAAAAGCCGACATACCAGTTGTTCCAACTATGTAATTTCCAAAATACATCGATTCGACAAAAGCAATTCCAAAGGATTCGAAAGGCGAAGTTAAACAACATATTTTTGAGTTATCATAATAAGCGTACAACTCACTTCTATCGGGTACTTCACCAACAAATTGTACCTGCTCTTTCAAAAAAGGGTTTTCATCAAAAAACTGATCTATTTTTGTCTGAAAAGGTGGATAAATTGGTCCAACAAATTGAGCTTTCCAACCTTTCAACTCTAATTTTGGAATTACTTTCAACAGCATTTCATTATTTTTCACTTCTAAACCAATTCTACCCACTGTTAAAATAATATTTTCCTTTTTGTTGTAGCTTTTGGTTTTAGGAAAATGCTGATTGATGTAAATATCATTTACACCATTGGGTAAATAATGAATTTTATTGTTGAGTTCTGGATAATGTTGTTTCACCAAAGCTAAACCTTCTTTGTTTTCAATGGTTAGTATATCCACAATTGCAAGAAACTTCTTTTCTAACAATTTAAAATAGAGTTTTTTTAGTGGTTTGGTGGTGTGTTTTAATCTGCCTTTTTTAAAATGCTCGTTGTAAGCATCCATTTTAACATACAATTTTCCTTTAGGATTCAATTGTTTATAGAGATTTCCATAAACAAAAGTCTCTTTTTTAAAATGGTATAAATTTAAGACATCAATTTTTGTTGCGTGTTCCTTTAGGTAATCTACGACCGCTTTTTCCCAAAAATGTTTTTTACCCGTATTTTCAATAAATACCATTTTTACACCGTGCACTTCATCTTTGGTGTGAAAATAATCCTCACTATTTTTATAGGTAACTATTTCTGCTTGATAACCATGTTGCAAGTTTAAAAAGTGAGGAATTTGTCCCAAATCTTTTATCAAATGAGAGTTAACAGTAATGGGAAATATGGTAGTAAACCTTTTAGTCATCAATAGTGTAATTCAAACTCTTTTTTACCTATTAATTTTAAAAATTTCCGCTCCACATTGGTCATTTTCATTTTTATAGGATGACGATTTAAACTGCCACCATAAGAACCTGAAACACCTTCATAAATCGGATTTTTAACCAACAGGTCAATCTTAGTTGGATTGATATTTTTTAATCGTTGGTATACAACATGTTCAATAAAAATACCGGCAGCATCGTTTACATCTTTATAACTTCCAGCAATGTAATCGTGGTATTCCTTAAACCGACAACTAAAAAAAGAGGTAATGGCTACTTTCCTTTTTTGGTGCCTATCTATAACAATTCCGTTATTTTTTTGTGCCTTTAATTCATCAAAATTAGTAACAATATAACGCCCCGAAACTTTAATAAATTCATCAAATTCGTTGGCTAATTTTAGGATGGTTTGATCCAATATTTCAAATTCCTGATAACCTTTTCCTTTCTCAAATTCGACAGAAGCAGGATATTGAATAAGATTTACTTTTCGGGTACCAAAAATGGCTTGAAAATCAGCATCCTCTTTAAAATTAAAAGTTGAATTTTCAATAAAATAAATCGGTAATTGATAATGTTGAATATAAAATTGAAGTGCTTTTAAATATTCCTCTTTTCTAACATTAACATCGTTTTGAGCAACCATAACACTGTTCGGTTGAATGGTAGCAGTTATGATTAAACATTGCCTCATCAACTACTTTTTAGCCATTAAAACAATGTTGCTTGCTTCCGGAATACTCATTTTTAAAACAGTAAATCCAGCTTTTTCAACGGTATCTTTTAGTAAGGTTGGTGTTAATTGGTTTAAATGTTCGTTTTCTACATTACCTGTAAAAGCAAAAAACCAATGGTAAAGAGCCCATAAATCCTGATAATACCAGCCATCGTCTTTGTTGTAAAAATCTTCTGCTGCCGGAAACCCTAATTTTAAAAATTCATCAGAATCTCGTTCTGCAACTTGTCCGAAAAAGAAACCATAAGCAACTCCCAACGCATTGGGAACCCGAATGGAGATAATTCCATCCTGAGCCAAAATCCGTTGGTATTGTTTTAATTGTTCTTCCAACTGCTGTTGTGTTAAATGCTCCATCACATGATTACTATGGATATGTTTGATGGATGAATCGGGAATAAAGGATAAATTTAAAACATTGGCAATAACTTCTCTTTCTACATTTTCGTGTCGGATAAAATCTATGTTAACAAAGTCAGCAAAATTTTTGGTTCCTCCACCTATGTTAATTTTATTGAGCCCTTGATTCAAATATTTTTCGAAATCCGCTTGAGTTTGGTCAGTATTTTTGAATTGGAAGATTTTATTATTTTTCTTGTACTTTCTAATCAGTTGTTTTCTTCTATATTCTAAACCAAAAAAAATAAGCTTACTAATCGCCTTATTCACATAAGGATAGTTTCCAAAATAGTTACCAGTTTTCTTTTTTCCGATCACGTTTTAATATTTCTTAAAATTCACTGCCTTATTTTCGTCGAGGAGTGTTAAATTAACTAATAATTCAAGACAGTTGTATAATTTATAAATCGTAAAAATAGGGTTAAAGGTTATTTTTTTGTTTAAATCTTTAATAAATTGTTTTAATTTTTTTGATAGTCTTCATTTTCTTACCTTTTCGGTTTACTTTTTAGCCATTTTTTCATACTTAAGTGTAAACCTATTTCAGAATAAGACAAACTGGTAAACTTATTTTAGGACGGGTCAAACCTCTAACTTAGTTTCGCCTTTTTCAGTTTGATAAATTATGATCTGCGAATTATGTTTCATTGTTATTTTAATTTTTGTGGCAGTTACTGTGAAAACCGTATATCCATTTCAGATACTCATCTCGCCAACTTTGCTTGTATTCTATGTTTTGTTGTTCGGGCATCATTAGTTTGGTTAATTATTTTTTTATTTATTCTTACAAGAACATCAATATTGTTTTTTGCATTATCAAATAACGAATTCGGTTTTTCCATTGTATCAATGCCAATTAGTTTCATCATTTCTAATCTCAATACAAATTCAATAATCTTAGCTGCTAAAAATAATTCACTTCCAGTAAATTGCTTTTTATATGTTCCCCGATGAACAATATCATTTCTTGCTTCTTTAATTTTATCAATAAATTCTTCGGCTGAAAGATTAAATACTCCGTTAATCAGTTTTTCAACTTCATCTTTAAACTGCATAAAACGGTCTTTAAAAGTAGGGTTATTCCAGTATTGTGATTTCTCTTTAAACCATATAGCCAAATTTTCATCTTGAATTGATTCAGATATTTTTTCTTTATTCAAACAAATTTCTCGGTCAAGAATATCACTTGTCTTTTTCCCAAAATTATTTTGAAAAATTTCAATACTCATACAAACGCTTAGAAAAAATCCTTGCATTGACATTTCAGTATTGTAACATTTTTCAAGAGAAAGGTCTATTACCGAGTGAAGTTTTTTTAGTTCAAACCATTTTTTTATAATTTCCGCAAAAGAGTTTTTTACATTGGAATATCTTACTTGTATTCCTTGTGTAAATCTATCATCCCTTAATGATTCGTTGGTATTTATAAGTTGGTAATCGCTATTCTTGTCCTTAAAAAGAAAATACTCTTTGAATTCTGGATTTTTATGTGTTATGAAAAGGATTAATTTTTTTAAATGTGTCATCATTCCAGAAAAAATTGAAATATCAACTAAGGAAGAAGATTCTAAAGAAATACTGCAAACTTTATTTATTTGTAATGTGTCTGAACTGTAAGATGTGGAATGCCCTAAGCGAATAACAATATTGATATTTTCTATTTCTACTTTTGTTATCTCCTTTTCCTCTGGAATTTTGTAAGTATTATTATCTATGGCTTCAATGCCGTCTTTCTCTATTATCCATTTTGTTAATACTGGTGAGGTTAAAACAATTTTATTAAAGGATAAATCGGATTGTGAAAATGCGTGAAGTCCTTTAATTAAGTAGGAAATAATAATTCTCTGAAATGTTCCTCCCGCACCTGAAGAACCTCCTCCGCTATGGCAATTAACAAATGTTATTTCATCAATTCCATTAAATTCTCCCAAAATAATCTGCCAACTTTCATTTTTAAATGTATTTAATGGGACTTCAATATAAATGGATGTTGCAGAAATATTCAACCAGACACCAGCAATACGATTATCAGGTGATTCAGGTAAAAAAATTGTTCCGTAAATTCTTTCTTTCTGCATTTATTATACTCCCTCCACAATTTTAATTTCTTCTTCGCTCAAATCGTAATTTTTGTAACCAAATTGGTTTGTAACACAATAATCCCAAAGGGATTTAATTTGAATAACACTGCATGAAATGCAGTGCATAACCATACAACAAACTACACAACCGCAAAGCGGTTGAACAGTACTACAACAAGTATTTTTCATCAAACTCAATTCCATGTTCGTGAAGCAATTCAATATATTCTTCTTTAAAAGTTTTTATTCTGTGATGTTCTTCCTGATTCTTTACATATTCAATT
Organism: uncultured Vicingus sp.; assembly: GCA_964360245.1. Taxonomy (GTDB): domain Bacteria; phylum Bacteroidota; class Bacteroidia; order Flavobacteriales_E; family Vicingaceae. The sequence continues at coordinate 6,199 of CAYHWX010000054.1, read as the reverse complement.
AATCTATCTTTTTCCTTTATGCTGTAAGTAAATGCTCCATAACCGTCCTGCCAACTTTTAAACTTCTCAAACAAATTTTGCTCTTTGATATACAAAGAACTCGATACTTTAATGTCCTTTACCAATGATGACAATGAAACTGATGGATGCAGATGTGTAACAATGTGTAAATGATCTTCAACTCCATTTATTCGGTATAAATGGCATTTTTTGTTTTTTAATACACCCCAAATATATTTGAATAGCTCATCTCTGTGATTCTTAGTAAGTGTAGGGTCTCTGTTTTTTGTGCTAAATACAATTTGATAGAGTATTTGGGTATAGGTGCTCATTTTTTACTGTTTTTTATTCAACCCTTTCAGGGTTGTTTTCTAGTTGTTTTTTCCCACAGGTTGCACCTGTAGTCTCCACAGGTTACACCTGTAGTTATTCATATTTAAGCCCTTCAGGCTTTTTATTTTCCCTCTACAATTTTTATTTCTTCTTCTATCAAATCGTAAAGTTATATAATTACCTTTGATTTTTTTATAAAATATGACCTTAACAGAAAAACTATACATTGATTTATTGAAGAAAAATTTAACTGACCTTTTGAATGAAGGGTCGAATCATTACGCACCATTTTCGCCAAGAAGCAAAAATCCTTTTAAACGAATGGTACTGAATTTCATGATTAATACTTTTGAAAAAAAAAAGATAAAAGTTGTACAAGATGTTCCTTTTAATTACGATCAAAGAAGTGTAGGAATTGGTTGGCCTGCTAACGGATATACCATGACTGGCATGGAGCGTTTAAACAATGTAGAGTTTTGCATTAACGAAGTGTTAAAAAATAATGTTCCCGGTGATTTTATTGAAACAGGAGTTTGGAAAGGCGGAACTTGCATTTTTATGAGAGCAATGTTAAGCGTTAACCACATTACCGACCGCTCGGTTTGGGTTGCAGATTCTTTTCAAGGATTACCTGAGCCAGATGTGGAAAAATACCCTGAAGATGCTGGTGATGATTTATATTCTATCGAGCAATTGAGGGTGTCGCTAGAAGATGTAAAAAACAATTTTAAAAAATTTGGCATGTTAGACGACCAAGTAAAATTTTTAAAAGGTTGGTTTAAAGATACTTTACCCACTGCTCCAATTGAAAAATTAGCTGTAATCCGTTTGGATGGCGACATGTACGAATCTACCATGGATGGTTTGGTGAACCTCTACCACAAATTATCTCCGGGTGGTTTTATCATTATTGACGATTATGGTGCGATAGAAGCTTGTAAAAAAGCGGTTCACGATTTTAGGGAACAACATGGAATAACAGAAGAAATTAAAAAAATTGACTGGACAGGTTATTATTGGCAAAAAAATTAACAATTGAAAAATTACTTTATCCATATTGGGATGCCTAGAACTGGGACTACTTTTCTACAACGAAAAGTATTTCCAAACATAACAGGACATCATTTTTATGGAATCCCTTATTCGCACTACAGTGAGGCTTTTCATAAAATGATTTACATGGATGACTCGCTTTACAATGAAGATGAGTTTATCCATGAAATCAATCAACTTGAAGGAGAAAACATCATTATCTCCAACGAAAATTTTATTGGGCAATCATTATTTTACCACCATTCGAACAGAACCAGAATTGCCAATCGTTTACAAAAAGCCATGCCTAATGCAACCATTATTTTGTATTTAAGAAACCAAATAGATTTGTTAAAATCGTTGTATTTAATTACTGTTGGTTGGAAAGAAAGTAAAAGTTTGGATGAATTTGTCTGGACGAAAAGAGAGGCTTATACACTGAAAGATTACCAAAATGGCAACTTCAACTATGGCGAAAAAGATGCATATTACAGCACTTTTAATTCGCACGAACATTTGGATGGCTACATCTACAATTCATTAATCGAGTTGTATAAAAATCTTTTTCCAAAAGTGGAAATTATCCTTTACGAAGATTTTATTTCTCAACCTGAAAAAGTGCAACAACGTTTGGAAGGAATTTTTAACACCACATTTAGCCAAGAAGTTTCTTCCTCTTTTAAAAACAAAGAAATTCTGAATCAAGGTGTGAATAAACGACAAGCCGTTTGGTTGAGTAAAATTAATAAATGGCAGGATGTGGTGGAAGACAGCGATTTTAATTCAAGGGCGTTGAATAAGCTAAAACGTTGGGTAAAAAACAATTTAAATTCTGACCAAAAATTAGGATTTAGTCCTGAAAAAAGAAAAATTATAATTGATTTTTATCGCCCTTATAACCAACAATTGGCAAAATATTTTCCTGAATTGGGATTGGAAAATTATACTAAAGATTACTTTCTGTAGGAGGGTTGTGAAAATTAACTTATTTTATCCCCTCTACCAAGAGGGGTAGGGGTGTGTGAATTATAAAACTCAATTTTTAGAACCCTCCTGTAATTATTGATTCCAAATGCCTGTTGCTTTCTCATTAATGATTTTCCAATACTGTATAGGCTGAAAAATAGCTCGAGGAAAAATACAAATTACAGAAGCCAAAATAACTCCAGCACTTCCCATTCCTAAATTTTTTGCAAAATAGATAGATAAAGGAATATTTGCAATGGTCACAAAAACAGAATGCCAAAGGCTTAATTTTATTTTAGATATTCCACTTAAAAAATTAGAAAAAACCATGGTGCTTGTGCTAATCAGTACCCAAAGTGCCATAATGCTAGAAAGTAAAAAAGGGACAATTACTTTATCGCCAATCCAAATGTGATATGCATAATTGGATAGCAATAACATGAGCAACAATCCAACAAAAACAACTCCCCATAGTTGATAAACTTTTTTAGTGATTTGTCTTATCCACGTAAAATCTTTTTTTACATAAGCCTCGGTATATGCCGACCACAAAGGCGTGGTAATAATGGTGAAAATCATCGTAACTATTCCAAAATATTTATAAGCAATGTTATACGGTGTTACATCTTGTGGTCCAGAAATTTGGGAGATGATGATGTTGTCTGTCATAAAAACAACCAACGCAGCTCCTTGCATCACAAAAAAACGCAAGCCTAAACTCATTAATTCTTTGAGGTGAGAAAAATCAACATGTTTTAAAGATGGTTTGTATTTTTTATAGGAAGTATTAAAAAACCAGACACCAGCCAAAAGTGGAACTACCAAATTGATAATACTAAATGAAGCACCTAAATACAACAACGAACCTTGTGTAGTTTTCATTAAAATAATTACCGTAATTAATGAAAATAAACTACCGATAGTGTTTATCAAACCACTCATAGCTGGGCGTTGGTCGGCAATAAAAACTACATTAATTAACTTGATAATAAATTGTAAACAAAAAACACTAAAAACGATAAAAACTAATTTTTCTAATTCAACCAAATCGGTTGAAGTATTTAATATTTTACCCCAATCTAAAAACTGATTGACAATAAAAAAGATAATAAAAAGAGCAACAGAAATGATAGAAACAATGGCATAAGTTGTACTGATGTACGTTCTTGCCAAGTCATCTTTTTCTTCGGCTTTGGCTGTTGCAAATTTGTTTCGTAAACCGTTTCCTAAACCAATGTCAAAAAAATTAAACCATGCAATTACCGACATTAAGGTAATCCAAATTCCATACTTGGTTGGGTTTAAATAATCAATGGTAAGAGGAACTAATAATAGACTAATTATTATGCTAATTCCTTTGAAAACAAAAGAGCTTAAAATATTTTTTTTTGCTTTAACAGAGCGTTGATGTCCAGAAAAGAACTTATTAAACAGACTGTTGATCAAGATTTATTGAATATTCGTTTAAAAAATCCTTTTTTCTCTTCCTCTTCGTAATAACCTTGTCCGTAGCCATAACCGTATCCGTAAGCAGCACCACCAACTTTAACAGCATTAAATAAAACAGAAGCATTTTTTAATTTTCCTTCTTTGTATAATTGGCCTACATTGGTCAAATGATCTTTTTTAGTCACATTTTGACGAACAACAAAAATCAATGCATCGGAATATTTGTTTAATAACAGTGCGTCTGTAACCAAACCAATTGGCGGTGAATCTATAATAACTGTATCGTATTTCTTTTTTAGAGTATCAATTAATTCATCCATTTTTGGATTCATTATCAATTCTGAAGGATTTGGTGGAATAGGTCCTGAAGGAATAATATCTAAATTTTCTATCTCAGATTTTTGAATAATACCGTCCACTGTTTCTGCTCCAATTAAAAAAGAGCTAATTCCTTTATCGTTAGAAATATTAAACTCTCCAACAATTTTTGGCTTTCTTAAATCCAATCCTAACAATACAGTTTTATTGCCAGAAGCTGCAATAATAGATGCCAAATTCATTGCTGTGTATGTTTTTCCCTCTGAGCCGACTGAAGAAGTAATTAATATTACTTTTTGATCTTTCCCAGCAGCAAAGTATTTCAAATTAGTTCTGATAGACCTAAACGACTCAGCTATAATGGATTTTGGTTTTTGAGAAACAATTAGTGCATATCCATCTTTACTTAATCCAACAACTCCTAAAATTGGCATTTTGGTTAACTTTTCAATTATCTTTTTATCCCTAACTGTATCATTTAACTGATCTCTAATAAAAATAAAACCCGTAGGGAGTAACAGCGATAATAACAACGCTAAAGAATAACTTTTTTTAGGAAGAGGTCTTATTGGATAAGGTGTTGAACGAGCTTCCTCAATAATTCGATTATCAGAAACAGAAGCCGCTAAAGCCAAAGATGTTTCTGCTTCTTTTTGCAATAAATACAAATACAAACTTTCTTTAACACGATATTCCCTTTCTATACTTACCAATTCTCTTTCTGTTTTTGGAATAGAACGTAATTCTCCTTCTAAAACAGCCAACGATTTTTTAGATTCTTGTTTTGAAGCGATTAAGCCGTTTTTAATGCTTTCGATATTTTGAATTAGTTTTTTTCTGATGTATTCAATTTTTTGATTTACTGATGTTAATGCAGCATTTTCTCCTTTTTTTTCTAGTCCAATTTTTTGTTTTTCAATCTCTAACTCAGTTATCTGACCAATCAGTTTTATCAATAATGGATCGTTAATTCCTAATGATGATGGGGCAACGTCTGCAAGGCTGTTATTCTCTTGTACGTATTCTTGCAAATAATCGATAAAGCTCAATTGGAGATTAAAATTAGATAGTTCTCTGTCTTTTGATTTTACATTTTCTAAAATCATTTGAGATTCAGCACTAACATCAGTAATCCCTTTTAATACTTTAAAATCTTGTCGTTGAGTTTCAATTTGTTTTAATTCTAAGGATATACTTTGTAATTGATTATGAATAAATGTAGCAGTGCTACTCGCAATTTTATTTTTTTCGAGTATATCGTTTTCTAAGTAAACTTGTACTAATGTATTTAAAAAGTCAATTCCTCTTTGAGGTATTTCATCTTCGATTGCCAACTCAATAACTGATGAATTTTTTCCAGGTTGCTCAACAGCAAGTTTTGCACGATAAAACTCAACATTATTTTTAATGTTGTTAAATTTTACCCTAAACTCTCTTTTTTGGTAGGTCTCATCATTAAAGGAGGCTGCATTAAAATGAGCACGTTTGCTTAAAGTAAAAATACCGACTGGAAGGTGTACTTTTTCGCCAAATAAATGTTCATTCGAATAACTCTCGCCAGACTGTTCAACATTAAAACTTAATTTGTACTTATTTTCATCAATAACTTTAATGTAAAACCAATTGTTGTAAGCATAAAAATTAAGTGAATCGTGGATAATTCTAAATGGAGAATCTGTATAAATTTGACTCTTTTTAACGTTTCCCACTAAATAATAAAGTACATCAACTTCTAATTGTTCCAAAGTTTTCTTTAAAATATTACGAGATTTTAAAATCTCTATCTCATTTTCGATGTTTTTATTGACATTGTAAACGTCCAAATCTTTTAACAATTCTTGAGTACCTATACTTGTGCTTTTATCATCTTTAATTAATATTTTGGTAGAAATATTGTAAATAGGTTTCTCATACCAATTGTAAAAATATGCACAACTAAAACCAATAATTAAAGCTAAAACATAGATGTACCAATAGCGGAGATAGCTGAAAAGAAATCCTTTAAGATTAAAATCATTTTCTGCTTCCTCAAAATTATCTGTTGGTTTATTCTCTTGCATTTTTTTATTTTACCAGACAAAAATACATGTTTTATGTTAAA
>CAYHWX010000053.1:0-26290 GCA_964360245.1 uncultured Vicingus sp. | reverse complement strand
ATCCTTTTTAACTTCAAAATAATATTTTCCATAACTGGAATATGTTGATGCAAGACCTTGCTGGTCGTTTGTAAACTCTGCATTGTCAATAGAAATTTTCATCCATTTAAGAAAACAATCATATTCTTTCTGGATGTAACATGTTCCAGATAAAGCCCCGGCAGAAACTATTAATCCTCTTCTATCATTACGTTGTACATGAATGTTATAAACTTTTTCCAAATAATTTTGAGCTTCTTTAAATTTAGATTGTTTTAACAATGCTTTGCCTATTTTGTAATATACAATGGCTACACCATTAGGATTGTCAGTAATATTTACTGTTTTTTCGGCTTTCTTATACAATTCCAAAGCTTTGTCGAGATCCAAAATGTATTCATAGACAGTTCCTAAATTTATACAGATTGGAAAAATTTCTTCAGTGTTTCCACTGTATTCCGAGAGTTTTAAAGCGGTAATAAAAGCATCAAGTGCTAACGTATGATTTGATTTTTCTTTGTAAAAAAGACCTATTGAAACATTAACATCAATAATAGTAAGCGTATCATTTGATTGCAAAGCCAATTGTTTTGCTTTGTCAAAAAGATTTATCAAGCCACTGGTTGAATCCATTTTTTCAAGCAGCATTGCTTTTTTAATACAAACCAGACTTTTTTTAGCAGCTTCTTTCTCTGATAATCTGGAAAAAAGATTATCTAAAAACTGCAATTTTTGCAAAGAGGTTTGCTCTTTATTGATAACAATTGAATAGTAATTTAAAGCGGTATTAAAGTAGGTTGGTTCGGCAATCAGTATTGATTTTTCAATGGCCTGAGAAGCATATTTTTTAGCTTCAGGATTGTTTTCATCATAAAGCAGAGAAGTAATTTCAAATAAAGTATTACATTGTGCTGTATCTTGTTTTTGATTTTTTAGAACGTTTAATAATGAATCTAGTGTGCTATTTGCTTTTACAACAACACTACAACAAATTAAAAGGAATAAAACAAAAAACTTAAAAATAGTTGTAAAACGGTTCTGAAACATGAGATAAAAATAAACATAAAAAATTATTTTAGAGCATAAAAAATAGTTGAAGAAAATTAAATGAGCTTTTATTATCCATCACTTATAGTTCTTATTAAAAACCTACTTCAGTAATGTCCATCATCCTACTATCTTCATCCTAACAAGGGTTTACGATTTTAGTTTTCCGAACGTTTTTAACAACTATTTTTATCAATAAATTAAGAATAAGTGGGTGAGATTTACATCACAATTAATTTAGTAGATTTAATTTCTTGCCCAATTTGAATGTTAAATAAATACATTCCAGCAGCTAAATTTGAATTTGCAAAATTAAATTTATTAGCTCCATAATTTAACGATTTTACTGTGGCTAATAAAACACTCCCATTTATATCATATATTTTTATTACACATTCTTCGATAAAGCTATTAACAACAATAGTTACCTCATTAATATTTCCAAATAAATCCATGTTAAAATTGACTTCATCACAATTTGAAAAAGCAATTTTATCGTTGTAGGTATGGGACTCACCATTGTAGTCAACTTGTTTGAGTCTGTAGTATGAAAGTTGACTCGAATTACCATCTTCAAATTGATAATTGGAGAATTGATTGGTATTCCCATTTCCAAAAACACGTCCAATGGTTGTAAAATTATTTTCTTCATCCATTTTCTCTACTTGGTAATAATCACAATTTATCTCAGAAGCAGTAGTCCACTTTAATTGTGTTGTGCCATTGAAACATTCAGCACTAAATGCTATCAATTCAACAGGTAAAGGGTTGTTTAAAGTGCTTGAGCCAAATGTAAATGGACTAAAACTAGCAACAATTTCTGAAGTGATAGTTCCTAGACTAATACTGCCTGAAATTGCCGAATTACCTTCGTCAACCCATAAATTTCCATCCCACCGAACAACTCTTAAATCGGTTAGATTATTTACTGCACTAGCAGTATCCCAATATAAAGTTACATTTACATTGCTTGTCCCATTTGTTCTGTCCAAAGTCCAGTACTCCAATTTACTCACATGGTCGATGCTTAATTCTTTTAAAGTAATATCGTACAATAGATTAGGATTTGTTTTAAAATAAGTTGCTGTAAAATGATCGGTTATTACAGACGGAGAGGTAATGGCAATTGGAGCATATTTACCATTATTACCAATAGGAAAAACAAAAACATCATTGCCCACTTTTCTACAATTCCCGTTAATATAGGTAGTGATAGAAGCTCCAGAATAGGTAGCATTGTCATTGATAATTAAAAAATTGCTCCCTGTATTAAATAATCCATTTGAAAAAATAAGTAAATTGTTTACAGCAACATATCCAGAACTTGTATGAGTAACACCATTACTATTGTTAACTGTTAAGTGATAAAAATCGTTATTGCTTGAACCAGAGATGCTGCCTAAAGTTGAACCCGAAAATATTAAATTTTCAGTTCCCATCATATAAGTGCCATTATTAGTAAAATTACCATCGGTAATTTCAATTGTTGCATTTCCTACAGCTTGTACGAATGCATTAGAGGTAATTTCTATTCCTTGTGCAATACTTGTTAGCGTCCATAAAATAAAGAAGCTAGTTAATGCGAAAAAACTAAACAGTTTTGTTTTCATAAGCTACTATTTACTATATTCAGATCTACTTCCAAAAGTGTCCATTTCATAATGGAAATCAATTGAAACACCACCTGCATTTGCATTATAAGTGTCTGATACATGGTTTGAATCGCGCCAAATACGGCATACTAATACACTTGATACTTTTTTTCCTGTTGCATCTATCCCAACATTTGCAGTTGTTAGTGGCGTTATTAAATGTATTCCAGCTGTAAAAGGACCTGTTGCAACTACGGTGCTTGTTGTTGTGGTGGGAAAAACCTGAGGCGTCACAGCATCAAAATTTGCCCAAGTGTAGTCTAAGTTCCATTCTACATTACCTGATGCAGAAGTGTTGGGTGTCCAATGTATGTGTGGATAAATTTTTGTCCCAACTTTCCAACTATGTGGTAGTTGAACGGTAAACGACATTGCATCTACACCAGAAGCATTTCGGAAATACCAAATTTCTGGACCAGCACTTGCACCAGGAAGAAAACCAAGTGAAGCAGAAGTTTGCCCTTTATCTAAGGTTACCCTTAAATCTTCCCAAACAGTGGCTGAGCTGTCATATCTTATGGTGCCGTCAGCTTCAACAACTAAGTTATTGTTTATTTTTACTTCTTGGGCAGCTGCAAAAACAGAAGTAAAAATTAGTAGGAATAAAATAATTTTTGTTTTCATTGCAAAAAGATTTGTTTAACTAATTATTAGACGAAGTTAGTTCACGAATATTTTCAAGCAAAGAGTAAAAAAACTGATTTTTAGATTATTTTCTATGTAGAAATACATAGAAAATATCAATTATAATTCAAAATTTTTATTTTTAAATCAATGTAATAATAAATCATTGAATACCACTATTTGAGAGCAACAAAAATCACTTAAATATTTGATTAACATCATAAGACTATTCTTATTTCTCCTCCTAATTTTATAAAAACAAATTAATTAAGAATTAAGACATTGAATCATGAAAAATATATTTTATACAACATTTTTTGGAACACTTTTATTATTCACCAATATTACTTGTGAAAAAGAAAAAAATCCTCCAAATCCAAACTTGGTATATATTCTAAATACAACAGTAGTTAATGGCAAGTGGAAAATTATTCAGTTTAATGAAAATAATATAGATGAAACCAAGCGATATCTAGGTTATCGGTTTACATTTAATTCTGGAGGAACTTTATTGTGTAATAAAATAGGATGTAACATTGTGGGTTCATGGTTAGGAAAAAATGAAAATAATGAATTGGAATTAACTTTGAATTTTGGGACAACTACTCCTCATCAGGAATTGAATAAAGATTGGTACGTAAAACAAATAAATTCTACATTACTTAAATTAGAAGATATGAGTATTACTAATGGAAAAACCACTTATTTAACGTTTACAAAAGCATCATAAAGCAAAAAGCTCTTCCCTTATTAATTGAGGAAGGTTTTTTAAAATTAACCTAAGCTAAACTGCTATACTATTACTTGAAAATTACTTAACAGTAATATACCATTGTAGCTTGTATTTTAGTTTTTAAACTGCTATCGTTTTTATGATAAAAAAAATGGAACATCTGCAATAGAATTCTTCACAAACAATCCCTCCTGAAACTGACCAACAACTAAATTATACTACTTCTTCATCAATTTGAATGTGGAAGTTAGTTGATTGTTTTTTAGCTCTACAAGATAAATTCCTAGAGGAAGTTGCGTAAGATTGAGTGAATAAGTTGTTTGATTGGAGTTGGGAGAAATTGTAGCTTCAATTTTAACTTCACCAATTAAATTAGTAACAATAATTTTGGTAGTTGAATTTTCTCTCGATAATCTTAGGTGAACAATTCCTGTGGTCGGATTCGGAAACAGTGAAATTTCATTGTTCTTTTTTTCTTCCATCAACTCAGTACATAAGTCAACATATACAGTTTGAGAATCCGCTGCCGAACAACCATTCGTATCAGTATAAGAATAAAAAATAGTGTGAATTCCAACTCCAGCTATCGAAGGGTTAAACTGACCTGCACTAACTCCATGTCCTCCATAAACTCCACCAGATGGAGCACCTCCTGTAATTGGGTAAAGTTGGTTGTAATTGCAAAACGTATCGGGAGAAAGTGGTGCAAAAGTTACCGTTGGCAATGGATTTATTGCAACAGCAATTGTATCGCTAGTTGTACAATTGTATAAATCAATGAGTTCAACAAAATAAATTCCAACAGAATCTACAGAAATGGTTGACGTTGTTTCGTCGGTATTCCAAAGATAAGTTGAACCTGGATTTCCAGCGTCAAGTAACACATTTTCTCCATCACAAATTAAAGTGTCAACGCCTAAATTGACAACTGGGCTATCGATAGAAAGAATGGTGGTAATAATACTATCACAACCATAAATAGAAAGATAAGAATCTGTATAAGTTCCAGCGTTATATTGCCAATTTCCAGCAGCAAACAAACTGTCTCCAATACAAATAGTGGCAAAAATATTATCATTATAAGAAGCACAAAGATTGAGCACAAAACCATCCATCGTGTTGGCAAAAGAATTAATGTTATAGGTTCCGATTCCAGGATTGAAATCTGCCAATTGAGTGAAACCGCCCGAAACAACAAGTCGCCCATTCAATGCCATAATTCCAGTTCCTTGATCATTTTGAGTATCGCCAATTCTTCCTGCCCAAACAAATGTTCCTGAAGTTGTTAATTGAAGAATAAAAATATCTCCAACACCTGCAGAAGTTAGTGCAAATGTATCAACACCAGGATTAAAATCGACAGTTCCATCAAAAAGTCCAGTAAGGTAAATATCACCGGTTGGGTGAATTGCAAGGTCATAAGGTTGCTCCAACATTGGTCCACTCGCATTTTTAGCCCAAGCAAGAGTTCCAGCAGCAGTTAATTTTACAACAAAAATATCGCCATTAGTTCCATTAGGAGTAAGGGTGAATGTCCCTGCATTTGGGTCAAAATCTGCTGAAGCGTTAAAATTTCCAGCCACACACGGATATCCATTGGCATCAATTGCAATGGCATTACCAACATCATTCCCTGAGCCTCCCATTTTTTTTGCCCATGAAAAAGCCCCAGCACTATCGAGTTTTAAAATAAAAATATCGTCATTAAATCCACTAGCAGAAAGACTTGCTGTTGCTGGTCCTGGGTCAAAATCAACAGTTCCATAAAAGCTTCCTGTTGCATATAAATTTCCAGAACTATCTAAAGCAAGATCTTGACCAAGTTCACCAGAAGTTCCACCAATTCGTTTTGCCCAAATAAGGTTTCCTAAAGCATCTAATTTCCATATAAACATATCGCCTCCACCAGAACTTGTAAGTGGATAAGAACCTCCACTTGGATCAAAATCGACTGTGCCCGAAAAATAGCCAACAGCATACACGTTTTCAGCTGCATCAGTTGTTACCGATTCAATATAATCTACTCCAGTTCCTCCAGCTTGAATTGCCCAAACTAAATTTCCAGCAGAATCCATTTTGCAGATATAAGCATCATCTTGACCATTAGAAATAAGTGGAAAATTTCCTAAATTAGGGTCGAAGTCGGCAGTTCCACGAAATTTTCCGGCAATATAAATTTTTGCTGAAGGTGAAGTTGCAATGGCATCACCAAAATCTTGCAATGGACCACCAAATCTTTTAGCCCAACTAAAACTACCATCAGCTTTTAATTTTACAAGAAAAATATCTTGTGCTCCTGCAGAAGTGAGCGTTGAGGTCCCTGCAGTTGGGTCAAAATCGCCCGAACTGTTAAAAGTTCCTACGGTGTAGATATTTCCAGCACCATCTTTAGCGAGCTTATTGGCAGCCTCATAATTTGTTCCTCCAAATTGGTCTGCCCATTCAAATTGTTGAGCAAATGAGAAAGTAGAAATTAGTATGCAAGAACAGAGAAGTAGTTTAAGTTTTTTCATGAGTAAAATTTTATCTAATTTCAAATATACTAAATAATCGTGTAACAGTAAACTCGTTTTTTAATGTTATTCAAGAAAAGTAGAAACTTAAAAATTACCTTTAAAATTAATCTGCAAACTATTAAAAATTTGAAAAAATAAATTGCTTACCTTTAGCGTCATATCTATTTTTTAATGAACACCACCGAACAACATAAACTAAAAAAACTTATTAAAAAATACAACCCTGTTTTAAGAGAAAGTATTGAAAATGCACTAACAGAAGATTTGTTTAACCTAATTATTGTGAATGGTGATGATAAAGATTTTGAATTAAAAAATATGTTGTTGGAAAAAGAAAAACTAAAAACTTTTGTGATGATGGAGTTTATGCTTTTGAACAACCAACCCATCACTAAAGAACTTAAAAACATGGAAGAAATTAAACTTCAGTTGGTTAAAATTAAACAAGGAAAGTTGAAGTTGTAAGGAAATAAAAAAGCTCTTCTCATTTGATGAAAAAAGCTTTTAAAATTAAAATCACACTAAATTAAACTTCTACACTTCTACTTAAAAAATCTTTTACAGCAAGTTCACCTTTATCAATTTTAGCTAACAATTCTTTTTGAGCGATATAGTCTTTATTTACTATGCCTGCTCTCGATTGTAACATTCTCCATGCTTTTCTTCGTTCTACACAAAAAATTGTTAGTTGCGTTGAAAGTGCTTGATATTTTGGTGTGCCGTCTTCTTTGTAGTCAATTGTATAAACACCAAAATCTGGAATGAAGGCTCTGTGATTTTTGTCAAGATATCTTCTATTCACAATGTCGTTCATGGTAATTAACTGCAAAATATCTTCTAAACGAATCAACCCTTTTGTTTCTTCTTCTTTTACAATTTTATGGTGTTGTCTAAATCGAGCCTCAGTAAATGCCCAATGTGCAACAGTAAACGTATAAAGTTTTTTAGTTACAGGAGCCCCTTTTTGCACCCAATCGGTAGCTGGACTAGGGTTTCCATTAATGCTTAAAGCTTCTGCATAAGATTCGCCCAAACCAGAATTAAAAACAAATTCTGCCATTCCTCTACTGTCTCTTACTTTTAGTGCTTGTTCGGGCGATGAATAATCGGCAATTCCATGTTCTGGAGGACAAGAAGTAAAGGCTTGGAAAAATGCAGTTCCTCTATAGGTTAAACCATCAATTATTGCTTTAAAATAATTAGCAGGATTAGCCATCGAAACTTGAGCAATAAATGGAGAACCATGTCCATTCATAAATGTTTCGGCTACTGATTTTCTTTCGGTTAATTTACCTTGTGTAGCTGCTCCAGTTTGGTTCATATCAAAACCACCTGCTAAAACAGAAGAATCAGAATTTTGACCTCCAGTGTTGGAATATACTTGAGTATCTAACAACAACACTTTCATATTAGGTCTATTTTGTAAAATCACTTTAGATAAGTTTTGAAATCCGATGTCTCCCATACCACCATCACCACCAATAGCCCATATTTTTGGTAATTCTGCTATTTCTCGGTCGGTCATGTAAGTATCAGAAAAATGGGTAAATCTAAAATACTCATCTTCACCAAACGAACTTTCAAAATCATTAACAACAAAGTCAGCTAATCGTTCTGGTATTACAGACCTATTAGAATGGTCAACAATAAAACTTTCACTCATTAACCAGCCAATAGTTACTCCGTCTTGAAACAGCGAATTCATCCAAGGGTATGGGTGTGGATTGTTGGGTGGTGTAGAACCAAAAACAGAATTACAACCAGTATGTGCAGACATAGCCATCACCGACATTCCATTGGCGTGCATACCCTCAATTGCTTGAAGTTGTTTATGATTTTCTGCTTCTTGCTCCATTACGATAGCTATTGCATCGATAATATCACTATCATTGCCTTTAAAGTCAGCTGCAATTCTACTTTCTGTAACTTTAGAAGTTTCACTTCCATAACCCATCAAAATGTGCAAAACAGATTTTCTAAATGTGTTATAAGCAGCAACATCTTTAGTTTTTAAAGTTGCTAAAGCTTTTACTCCTTTATTTCTAATTACTTCTGCTTTTGCCATTAAACGATCTGCTTTAGCATGATAAAGTGGTCGCATTAATGTTTCGGTTAAAGTGGACACATATCTTAAAATAGTTTTTTCTCCACATCCAGCACAAGCACCATCTCCAGCTAAAAAAGAATTGTAGTTGGATTGTATCATCGAATGGTATTGCAAAGCCGCAGCTTTGGAAGATTGAACATTGTTTTGGTCAAAAATTCCTAAATATTTAGCGGGAGTTTTAGGTAATAAGTTGATGAACTCCATGCTTGATAAATTGTCAGCGATGAGTTGTTCGCTCTCAACTGACATGATGATAGCTGATTTTTCACAAATTTCAACACAAGCACCACAACCTTTACAAGTATCTCTTAATCCGATTAAAAATAAGCCACCTTCACCTGGCTCTTTCTTTTCTTTACCACTAAAAATACCTTTGGTGTTGGCGTAAGCAAAAGGTGTGATTTTAAAAATAGTTTCTAAGTCAGCGATAGAAGCATCAGAAACAGTTAAACCTTTGGTTGATTTTAGCGTGTTGACAACAATTTCGGTAAAAGAAGTTTTTGTTTCTTTTTCTTTGTCGTTGACATTTGCCAACATTTCTGTTCTAATAGCAGCATCTATAGCAGCTAAATGAGAGATAATGGCTTTTTTATCAGTTTCATTGTTTACGTAATTATTTACTGCTGTTGCAATAACTGTACTAATATCTTGTGCAGTATTGGGTAAAGCTGTATCAGGACAAACTGTAATACAATCCATACATTGTGTGCAATTTTCAGCTAACCAAATTGGCACTTCTCTTCGAGCAACGTATTTAGAAACTGTTCCACCAGTTGCTGCAGCAACAATACCTACAGATGATAATGGACTTGATGGTTGATGGTATCCTAAACCTGCTCTAAATTCGCTATCAAAATATGACATTTTGAATAAAGGAGATTTGTGTTCAGCACTTACTCTATCCACTGAGCAACCACTACTTTCAGTTGTATGACATGGTTTGGATAATAAGCCAATAAAGGAAGAATAATCTGGTGCTTCTACATCTCCATGAGGTACTTCAATTACGTTGTCAAATCCAGATTGCATAACCGTCATGTTATCAGAAACTACTTTGTCTCCAAACCGTCCAAATTTCTTATGGTATTGTTTGTTAACAGTTTCTAAAAATTCTGCTGCAGGTATGTTCCAAATTTTTAAGAAAGGAGATACTTTAAAGAAAGCACCCAAAAATGAATTTCCTTGCATTCTGGTTTGTAAATCAACTCTATTGGTTGCTTTTTTAGCAATATCAAAACCATTCAGAATATAAACCCTAATCTTTTTATCGATAATTGCTTGTCGGTGTATTTTAGGAATTCGCTGCCACGCTTTTTCACCAGAAGTCTCATTCGATTCCCAAACAAAAGAACCATTTTCAGCTATTCCTTCTAATGGATTGGTATGTAAAAATATTTTAGGATCACAACATAACACAGTATCTACATGATGCAAATCACAATTAATACGAACTCTTTCGGGAGCAGCAACCATAAAATAGTTGGTTGGAGCACCTTTCTTTTCAGACCCATATTTTGGGTTGGCACTAATATTTATCACTTCTTTCGCATCACCATTATCTTCTACCAATTTATCTCTCAAGGCAATGTAACTGGAAAATTCACCTAAAATTTCTCCTAAATTCTTACCAGTAGTTATCATTCCCCATCCACCAATAGAGTGCATTCTCACTGCAATAGAATTTTTTGGCAGTAAAGAAGGAGTTTCTTTAGAAATTACAGCATAAGGATGGTCAATTCCTAGAAAAAAGAAATTTATTCCTTCACCATATTTTTTACCATCTTGTCGAGCAATTTTACCTAGTGCAAATTCATAAGCTCCTAAAATTCCTTCTGGTCTAAAATCCCTCGAACCTAAACCGTAAACTCCTGATAGAATTTCTGGCTTATCTGTTGGATTTAAAGGAGTGATTCCTTCGTAAGTATTTTTAATAAAATTCGTTGTTGCTTTATCTAAGGCAACTTTAATATCTCTGGTCAATGGATTATCACCAGCTAAAGGTTCTTCCGTTCTTTCTAAAATAATTACTCTTTTTTTGCCTTTTAAAGCTTTTACGAGTGCTTCTTCTGGAAATGGTCGGAGTACATTTACATGGATAATTCCAGCATTTTCGTTTTTAGTTTCTTTGATGTAATCTACAGCAGCTTCAATATTTTCTGCAGCACTACCCAAAGCAACAAATACAGTTTCAGCATTTTCGCAATTGTATTGTGAAATTAGCCCATAATTTCTACCAGTTAATTTTCCATATTCTTCATAAGCTTTTTCAAAAAAGCCTAAAATAAATTCAGAAAAATTATTTCTTCGGGCAGCAACACCGTTCATGTAGTGTTCTTGGTTTTGTACAGGTCCAATTACAGCAGGGTTTTTTAAATCAATAGCAGCAGGAATTCGTCTTCTGGTTTTTCCAAAAAGTTCTTTTTGAGGTTCGGTAGGACAATCAATCATATCATTGGGATCACCTAAAAATTCTCTAATTAAAGCAGCTTCAGGTTTTAGAAATGTTCTTTCTAAGTGGGTTGTTAAAAAGCCGTCTTGAGCGTTTAATCCGGGGTTTAAGGATAGCTCCGTTACTTTTCTTAAAATAATGGCTTGGTCGGCTGCCTGTTGAGCATCTTTTGCAAAGGTGACAATCCATCCTGTGTCTAATGTTGCATAAACATCATCATGTCCGCAATGCACATTTAAAGCATGTCGTGTTAATGCTCTTGCACCAACTTCGAGCACCATAGTACTCAACTTACCAGGAGCATGAAAATATTGTTCTAAACCATATAAAACTCCTTGACCGGAAGTAAAATTTACTGTTCTTTTACCAGTCACCGAAATTGCAATTGCTCCACCTTGTGCAGCGTGTTCTCCTTCCGCTTCTATTGCCAACAACGATTTCCCAAAAGCATTTAATTCTCCTTTAGCATAAGCTAATTGGAAAGTTTCTCCCATTTCTGTGGATGGAGTAATCGGATAAAATACTCCTGCTTCTGAAATTAACGCTTCAGTTTGAGCTACTAATTGATTACCATTGGTGGTTACTCTTTTTCCAGGATATTTAACTTTATTATTTTTTTCCATTTTTCTAAAACATAGATTAATAAATGTAAAACCTAATTGAATAGGGTAAGATAACAAATATCTTAAAATGATTTGGCTTTAAATATGTTCAAAATCATTTTTTAAATAATGTTTGGGTAGCTTTTAGACAAATTTTTTATTAATTTGTTAGTAACATGAAATTACTACTAACAATAACTACACGTCTTGAGTTAATTGATAATTTTTTCCTTGCCAAAGGTCTTTCTTTATCAGCATTTTATCAATTCTATCAACAATTTCAAAATTTTTTAAGCCACTCCATTGTGGTGCTAAAAGTAGGTGAGGAGGCGATTCACTAATAAATCGTTCAATGATAATGTCTGGGCGAAGTAGGGCAATAAATTCTGTTATCAAATCGATGTATTCTTCTGCAGAAAATAGATTGAATAGTTCTGGATTAGTTTCCAATTGTATTGCCATCATGGTGTGCTTAACAACTTGTAAATGATGTATTTTTACTGCTTCAATTGGTAATTTAGAAAGTTCTCTGGCATGATTTAATAAATCTTCCCTGCTTTCTCCTGGCAAACCAATTATTAAGTGAGCACCTAAATGTAATCCTTTGTTTTTACATAATTCGTAAGCAGCAATAGTTTCTTCAAAAGTATGGCAACGATTTACTAAAGCCAAAGTTCTGTTTAATGTGCTTTCAACGCCAAATTCTAAAGCGATATAATTATCTTTTGCTAAATCGGATAAAAAATCAATGAGTTCTTCGTTGATGCAATCTGGTCGAGTTCCAATAACTAAACCTATCACTTTAGGATGACTGATGGCTTCGAGGTACAATCCTTTCACTAATTTTACATCAGCATAAGTATTGGTGTATGCCTGAAAATAGGCAAGATATTGTTGAGTTTTGTATTTGGAAGAAAAAAACACAATGCCTTCCTCCAACTGTTGAGTAATGGTTTTGCTTGGTTTACAGTAGTTAGGGTTAAACGTATTGTTGTTACAATAAGTGCATCCTCCAACTCCTTTTGTTCCGTCTCTATTCGGGCACGTAAAACCAGTATCTAATGAAACTTTTTGAACACGTTCAGAAAATTTATTTTTTATAAAGGTGGTGTAATCGTTGTATCGTTTTTTATTGTTCATTATTTGTCAATGCCATTTTTTAAAAGATTTTAAAATTAAGAATTACAATTGTTTCTCTTTCAATTCAAAAAATTAAATGAATATTTTCTATTTCAAAGATTTGCTTATATTTACAATTAATTGATAATTAGACATCTAAAATTAAAGTGAATAAAACGCAGTTGTTATACGATGCCATTAAAAAAGGTGATAATACGAAAAGTATTACTTCTAAAAATTTTATTGAAGTTATTAATTATTTAGAAAAAAAGATTTCAACTCTTGAGCAGAAGAATTCGCAATTACTTAAAACTGTTGAAAACTCAATCGAAAACGAATCTAAATTCAAATCACTGTTTGAAATGTCGGACGATGCTATTTTAGTTATTGAAGATAATATGTTTGTGGATTGTAATGAAGCTGTTGTAAAAATGTTAGGATATAATAATAAAGCAGAATTGTTAAACACACATCCATCCGAATTATCTCCAGAGAAACAGCCTGATGGTAGATTTTCTTATGAAAAAGCTCAGGAAATGATGGAGATTGCATTAACACAAGGTAGCAACCATTTCGAATGGATGCATACTAGAGCCAATGGAGAAAACTTTCCTGTTGAAGTTTGGTTATCGAAGGTAGCGTTTAAAAATAAAGTATTAATTAATACCATTTGGAGAGATTTAACAGAAAAGAAAATTGCAGAAAAAACCATCAAAAAAAATATGGAGGACAAAGAAATTTTACTCAAAGAGATTCATCATCGAGTAAAAAATAACCTGCAAATTATTACCAGTTTATTAAATCTTCAGTCTCATATTACAGAAAACCAAAGTGTGAAAGCTATTCTTTTTCAAAGTAAAACCCGAATAGAATCGATGTGTAAAGTTCATGAAATGCTATATGGTTCTAAGGATTTATCAAGCATTAATTATGGTGATTATTTACAAGATTTGTTGAGTAAGTTAATACTAAATGCAAAAGGGGAATCAAATTCAATAACGTTAAAGTTAGCTGTTGGCGATTTAATTTTAAACATCAATACAGCCATTCCTTTAGGTTTGTTGATTAATGAACTGGTAACTAATTCTTTAAAATATGCTTTTCCAAATAGTGATGAAGGAACAATTTCTATTGCTATTCAACTTATTGACGATAAAAGATTAGAACTTAAGTATAGCGATGATGGAATTGGTTATCCAACAACTATTACTTTTGAAAATACACAAAGTCTAGGATTTCAATTAATTTCAAGTTTAATAGAACAATTAAATGGAAAAGTTAAAAGAAATTCAACTAAAAAAGGAACTCAATACACACTTTTATTTGAAAAGATATAGAAAACAAATTCCAAATCTCAATTCGTAAATCCTCAAAACTATTTTTTATATTCCTTCAATTCCAATTTTTCTCCATCAAAAACTGCGTAAGAGTTATGTTTAATCCACTCTCCCAAATTGATATATCGAGCATTTTCTCCAATTTTTATATCGAGTGGTAAATGTCGGTGGCCAAAAACAAAATAGTTGATAGCAGCATCTTTTTTAAAATAATCTTTACAGTACTGCACTAATAATTCTTTGTCTTCTCCATGAAATTTTTCATCGTAGTTGAGGTTAGTTCTTCTGCTTTTTCGACTCCAAGCATTGGCAATTCCTATTCCAAAATTCGGATGAATTCTTGCAAAAGCCCATTGACAAATTTTACTTGCAAAAACTTTTTTTAGTATTTTGTATCGACCATCACCAGTTCCTAAACCATCACCATGTCCTATTAAGAATTTTTTACCGTTGTATTCTCGAATTATTGGTTTGCGATAGAGGTTAATTCCTAATTCCTTTGGGAGATAATCAAAAATCCACATGTCGTGGTTACCTGTAAAAATGTTAATAAGAATTCCGCTATCTGTCAATTCTGCAATTTTTCCTTGTAACCTTACAAATCCTTTTGGGATAGCATGTTTGTACTCAAACCAAAAATCAAAGATGTCGCCTACTAAATAAATTTCTTGGGCATCTACTTTTATTTCGTCCAACCAAGCGACTAATTTTTTTTCTCTTTTTAGACTTTCTTCAGCATTTGGAGCACCTAAATGAAAATCGGAAGCGAAGTATATTTTATTTTTAAGTGATGAAGTCATCTTACAACTCAAATTTTCTAATCATCTTAAACGGATTTAATTGATTAATATTTAATGTAAATCTAATCTTTTCTCCGTAATTTAATTGATTAAGGTCGCTAGATAGATAAACTGGGAAATAAATTTCACAAATATTTGGGATAATATTTAAAGATAACCCAAAGTCGTATGTTGCTTCCGAAACACCATCTATTTCATTTCCTTTATAGTCGTGTTCTAAAAATCCTACAATACCAAAATCTGCATAAACACTGATATATTTTGAAAACAAGTTGCTTTTTAAATTTATGGCATTTAACCATTGATTGCCAGATGGTGTGGTTGTTAAGTTTTTAAAACCACCATCTGTAACTGCAAATTGTTGATTTAAAATACCATCTGTCGTATTTCTTCCTAAGTAAATTTGTTCGTATAAGTAATCAGAATTTCCACTCAAGTTATAGGAGAATCGGTTGTCAGAATAGTTGTTATCTAAAAACCGACCAATAAAAATCCGAACATCTAAACCTGTCTTATTTTTTTTATAGGCAAAATGATAGTTAGCTGTTAAATCGAGTTTTATAAAATCATCGGCTTGTTGTATAGCAGCAGTAACATAAAATGGATTTATTTCATGGGTGTTGTTGATTCCAAAAATAAATTTATTGACGTAATAGTTTTCTAAATCAATGGCATAAATATTTTTATTAGTTGCATCTAACGTGTAGTTGGCTTTTTCTTCAAATATGTTTACGTTTTCTACAGAAAAGAAGATAGAACTATTTTGTCGAGGTCTTCTTTTCTTAAAATCAAAAGTGATAGATGGAGTTATTTTATAGTAGGCTAAAATTTCTCTGCCAGTACTGTTTTGTTCAGTGTTAAATCGTAAATAGGAAAAAGATGCAGCATTTGTTCCTATGGCAATATTCTGAAAAACGGAATTAGGCATGATGTGATAAAAGAAACTGGCGTAACCATTAATATTCTCTGAATTAAAAGCATACATTGGAGCTAAAACATATTCGAATTTTTTATTAGGAAAAGTTGAATTGTAAAAAGCCATTCCTAACATGCCTAAATCATTCATGTTCCAACCTGCAATTGGTGTATAAAACAATTGAGTTTTATCTGGATTTTCGATACTTCCCAACCATTGTAAACGCAAAGATTCGGTTGTTTTAAATAACCCTTTGGATTGTAGGGTATTGTTTTTTCGTTTTATTTCTGGAATATTCAACTCAGCATCTATTCTGTAGTTATCAAAGTCACCTTTTTTGAATGGGACAAAAGTTTTATTTCCAATAGGTTCGTACCATTGCGTGCTAATAATTTTCCCATCTTTAACACCAGAAATAGAAAAAGGTCCATTAATTTTTCCTTTGTTTCTAATTTTTAATAAAATATTTTCTGTGTTGGAAGTGTCTTTTTTAGAACCAGCAATTTTGTAGTCAATTTTGTTAGTCGTTTTAATTAAGCCATTAAAAAACCAACTTAAATCTTTGCCTGTTTCTTCTTCAAAAATTATACGTACATCTTCTGGTTGAGGATGTTTAAATTTCCATTCATTAAAATAACGTTGCATACACTTATCGTAAAGTTCTTCACCCAAATAAGCCATTAAGTAATCAAAAACAATGGCTGTTTTAGCATACACAATTCCGCCATAATTCAAAGGAGTGTATGCTGCTGAAGTTTCTTCAATGGGTTGGTCTAAATTTCTACGAGCATTTACTAGATAGCCCAGTTCATATTGAGTTTTATGTGAATACTGAGCAATGTCTAACCATTTAAAAATCTTTTTTTGAGCAACAGAATCATTTCCAACAAATTTTTGTGTTGGATATTTTGTTTCAATGTACCTATTTTCATTCATTGAATTTATTCCTTCATCCATCCATCCGTGGTCACGTTCATTGGAACCCAAAATACCGTAAAACCAGTTGTGCCCAACTTCGTGCATAATTACTGTCTCAAGTCCAAAAGGATTGTAAGATTCACCAATAACGGTAATGTTAGGATATTCCATTCCACCTCCAGCACTTAATGCTCCATCTACTGCAGTAACTTGGTTGTAAGGATAGTCGCCATTCCAAAGAGAATAATAATAGGTAGCATCATTAATATATTCAATACTATTTTTCCATAAATAAGCTTCATTATTGGTAAACATAGTCCAACTCGTAACTTTTCGTTTAGAATGAGGTAACTCTATTTCTCCTTTTAACACATGATATCTTTTATCTGCAAACCAAGCAAAATCATGAACATTTTCTTGGTGATAATGTAGTGTTTTAGTGGTATCATTTGAAACAGGAAAACTCATGTCTTTGTAATCAAAAGAATCAATAGTTACTGTTTTTTCTGCAATAGCAGTTAACCAATCGAATTCTTTTTCACCATTCACTAAATCACCAGTTGCACCAACAACATAGTTTTTTGGCAATGTAATAAAAACATCAAAAGTTCCGAATTCAGAATAAAATTCTCCTTGGTCTAAATAGGGCATTTGGTGCCAACCATCCTTATCATAAACAGCAGGTTTTGGATACCATTGTGAAATTTGGTAAGATTCGCCTAGGTGTCCCATTCTAGAAAAAATACCTTTAGGAATTTTAACGTGAAAAGGAGTAGTTATTTCAACACTTTCTCCAGACTTAAGAGGGTCTAATAAATAAACAATGCAGACGTCTTCATCGTATGGAGCATATTCTACCTGTAATTTTTCATCACCAACTTTAAATTCCAAACCATCAATAAAACCGAGAATACTATCTGGTGCAAAATAAAGTTTAGTGTTGTGGTCTTCTAATTGTTGTTTTCCTAATGCCGAATTGTATTTTTTATAGGCGTTGGGCCACAAGTGAAAATACAAGGAGGTAAGTTGTTTCGGAGAATTATTGGTGTAAGTAATTTTTTCAAAAGCAGTTAGTTCATGGTTTTTGTCATCCAATTTAACGGCTATGTTGTAATTGACTTGTTGTTGGAAATAGGTTTTTTCTGTCTGAGAAAAGAGAGGTGAAACACAAGAAAAAAAAATGATTGTTACTAAAAATCTCATGGGTTAATTTTGATTGTCAACAAATGTATGAAATTGATAACTATTTTAATTTCCAATTTTTTCTTTTATCATGGAGACTAAAACATCAATGGCAACTTTGTTCTCACCACCAACTGGAACAATCATATCTGCATATTTCATGGTAGGTTCAATAAATTGATTGTGCATCGGTTTTAAGGTTTTTTCGTAGCGATTTAAAACTTCAGCAACATCTCGACCTCTTTCTGTTATATCGCGCCTAATTCTTCTTATCAATCGATCATCAGCATCGGTATGTACAAATATTTTGATGTCACAAAAATTCCTTAACAACTCATTGTTAAACACTAAAATCCCTTCAACAATTAATATTTCTTTGGCATGTACTACTTTATAATCATCAGATCGAGAATGGGTGATGTAAGAATAAATGGGTTGCTCTATAGATTTACCCTCTTTTAAATTTTGTATGTGACTTAATAACAAATCAAAATCGATAGAATTGGGGTGGTCGTAATTTATTTTAGTTCGTTCGTCAAAAGAAAGTTCTGAATTATTTCGGTAATAAGCATCTTGGGGTAAAATGGTGATATTTTCTTGTGGTAAGCTTTTTGCAATTTTTGTTACAACTGTTGTTTTACCAGAACCTGTTCCTCCCGCAATTCCTATAATTATCATATAAAAGTTATAAAATTTCGGCTAATTTATTTTCTAAAACTTCACCCCTGAGGTTCGTTCCAACGATATTTCCTTCTTTATCAATCAATACAGTAAATGGAATTCCTTCCACGCCATAGATTGGAACAACTTCAGAACTCCATCCTTTTAAATCACTCACATGATTTTTCCATACTAAACCATCTTGTTCAATAGCAGTTAACCAATCTTGTTTTGCATTTTGTTGCTGAGGCATTCCGTCTAAGGAAACACTTAAAACATCAAAACCTTTTTTATGGAATTTTTGATAAACTTTCACCACATTTGGATTCTCTGCTCTGCAGGGTCTGCACCAGGAAGCCCAAAAATCAATTAAAATAACTTTACCTTTAAATGAAGAAAGAGAAATAGGATTACTTTCTGCATTGTTCAAAGTAAAATCAGGTGCTTTAATTCCTATGGCTAGGTTGACCATTTTTGCTACTCTATTATGAAAGTCGATAAACCAAGGCTCGTTTATGACAGATTTCACTAAAGCCAAATCAACTTTTTTATACAATTCTCCATATTGTTTATGGTCGAGTTGTTGAACTGCAGCTAAACTAACTAATGAAGCAGGGTTTTCGTTAATTAAATGGATATAAATAGCGTTCATTTTATTGATAGAAGCAAATTTTGTTTTTTGTAAATCGACAAATAAACTTTGGTCATTTGGATTTGCTTGGTAAACACGACCAAGAGAATCTTGGGTTAACGCATTACTTTTGTAGGCTAAATTAAATTCTTTTAATTTACTTGATTCAGGCGAACCATCAATAGAATAGGTATCCATTAAGTTGTTCCCATCACCATTAATTATTGGTTTTTCTCCTACACCTAATACGAGATTAATAAAATTTTGATTATTTATTCTTAATCTATAATACCCTAAATTGTCAATTGGATAACCAAAATAATAATTACCATCTTCATCAACTTTTGCTGAATCTTTTGTAATAATTTGCTGAGGAGTCAAATAATCTAAGTAAATTGAACTTCCCTCGTATAAATTGGTTATTTTCCCAGAAATAGAAGTATTACTTAAGGTTTGTTTCTCACCACAAGAAAAAAGCAAAATAGAAATCGTTGTAAATAAAGTAAAGTTTTTCATTATTAATTTTGACAAGTTATTATTTTAAGATAGATTCAGTAACATATATTTGAGCTAAAAGTTCTTTAATAATTAAAGTCATTTTTGGTTCGGCAGCTTTGGCAACTTTTTGAACTTCTTGATGGCTAATTTCAACAATTTTACCATCAACTCCTAAATCTGTAATAATTGACATTGCCATACATGGAATGTTCATGTGACGAGCAACAATAACTTCTGGCACCGTACTCATTCCAACAGTATCAGCACCAATAATTTTCATGTACCTGTATTCTGCTGGGGTTTCAAATGTTGGTCCAGATAAAATAGCGTAAACACCTTGTTGAAGTTTAATGTTATTTTGATTGGCAATATTAATAACCAAATCATTTAATTCTTTGCTGTAAGGCTCACTCATATCAGGAAATCGTGGACCTAATTCAGCTATATTTTTTCCTCTTAATGGGTTGTCTGGCAATAAATTAATATGGTCAGTAATTAGCATAATATCACCAATATCAAAAGAAGAATTTACGCCACCACTTGCATTACTTAAAAATAAATTAACTATACCTAATGCCTTCATCACTCTGATAGGAAAAGTACATTCTTGAAGTGAATAACCTTCGTAATAATGAAACCTTCCTTGCATGGCAACAATTGGCACATCATTAATAGTTCCAAAAATTAATTGGCCATGATGTCCCTCAACAGTAGAAACTGGAAAATGTGGAATATCTTCATAAGGAATAGCTGTTTCTATTTTTATTTCAGACGATAAGTTTCCTAAACCTGTGCCTAAAACTATACCTGCAAAAGGATGTATTTTTGTTTTACTTTCTAGGAAAGTTTTAGTTTCTTGAATTTGCTTTAACATATTTTAAAATTTGCTCATCGAACTCCACTTTATCATTTCCATGAAAACATATTTCTATCGGAATATAAAAAATGGGAATATCTTGCAATAATTCTTTAATTTTTGGCAAAGATAATCGCATTATATCTTTTTCTGTGGTAATTATTATTTTATTATTTCCATACAAATTATTAAACCGTTCTTTAATGTTTACAATATCTTCTTCAGAATAATTGTGGTGATCGGCAAATTTATAATGGTCAACTAAAGCAAATTCATGGTAGAGTTTGTAAAATAAAAGACCAGCTTTTGCAATACCAGTTAGCATCAGAATGGAAAAATTCTTTCCAATAGAAACTGTTAGGTTTTTGGCAGCTTCTGTAAAAGGGGTTAGTTCACCATAAGTTAAATAAGAAAAATATATTTTTTGGTATTCTTCAGCATTTAAACTTTCTTTTATTCTTCTTTTATCAATTGGTGATAAAATATTGCTTGTTTTAGAAACAATAATGATATCTGCTCTTTTGCTGCCAAAAGCCCATTCTCTTAGTCTTCCTGATGGAACTATAGTGTCATTGATATATAAGTTACTAAAATCGGTAACCAAAATATTAATACCTGGACTTACGGCTCTATGCTGGTAGGCATCATCTAAGAGGATGATGTTTATTTTAGGATGAATTTCTTTTAATTTAGTTATTCCATGAACTCTATTTTCATCAACTGCAACAATAATATCATTAAATTTATTTTTAAACTGCAAAGGTTCATCTCCCAAATCAATTGAAGTTGAATTACTAGCTGCTAAATAAAAGCCTGATGTAGTTCTATTGTATCCTCTACTCAAAGTAGCAACAATAAAATCATTTTTTAATAAATTAACTAAATATTCAACATGAGGTGTTTTGCCTACACCACCCATTGCCAAATTTCCAACAGATATTACAGGAAAATTAAACTCTTTTGACTTTAATATACCCCAATCATATAACCTATTCCTGAAAAATATAATAGACCCATATAAAAGGGAAAGAGGAAATAAAAGAATGTTAATTATTTTTTTCATAAATCTTTGTAAAAGTAAACAAGAAATAAAAAAAATATGATAATATTTTATGCAATTAAACAATAAATCTAATTATTCTACGATTTTTAAGTAAATAAATTATTTTATTTAAAATAAATTTTGTACATTTGCGAGTAATGTGTTCTACGTTTAAAAAATATTATCCATATTTATTACTAACACTAATAGTGTTAGTAGTAACTTCTTGTAATTGTCATAAGGGAGGAGAACCTGTTCCAAGTTCTGATAATACCAATGTTTCTTCTGATTACGACAATACAGCTAACCTTAAAACAGGCGAATCTGGTAATTCTGAAGAGGAAGAAGGTGCTGGAACTATTATAGGCGGTGATGATAATGAGGATGATGATGATGGTGATAATACTATCGGTGGCGATAATTCAGGATTTCCTCCAACAGGAAATGGTTCTTCCGGTGGCGGAGGACATTAATTCTATTTTCCTTCTTTTTTCTTTTTTCTTTATTTTTCCTTTTGTTTGTTAATATTGGTTGTTTTATCTCAAAGACTAACCGTTTATAAATTCAAAGGTTTGAAACTCAAACACTATTCATATTTTTATAAAAAATAATTTGGTTTCCAAGTTTATTGATATATATTTACGCCACTTTATTGCACAATTTTTTTAAAAAAAGATTAAAATTTATTAATATGTTGAATAAACTAGCTGTTTTAGTATCTCTGTTATTTGCAGTTTCTTTTGCAATAGCTCAATCAAATGGAACGATAAAAGGAAAGATGCTTGATAAAGGAAATGGGGAACCATTACCGTTTGCAAATGTTGTATTGTTGAGAGGTGGTTCTCAGGTAACAGGAACAATGACTGATTTTGATGGTAAATTTACTTTTACTGCATTGGCTCCAGGTAAATATGAAATCCAAGCTACTTATGTTGGTTATCAAGCAATAAAAGTGAATGATGTTGTCGTGAATAGTGGTAAAATTACTTTTGTGCCAGATATTAAAGCAGCTTCAGGAAGCGAAAACTTAGATGAGTTTGTGGTAATCGATTATGAAGTGCCCCTCATCTCTAAAGATCAAACATCGTCTGGAGGAATTGTAACTGCTGAGGACATTAAAAAAATGCCAGGACGTTCAGCTACATCTATAGCAGCTACCGTTGGTGGTGTTTATGAAAAAGATGATGGTTCTAATGATTTAAACGTTAGAGGTGCCAGAAGTGCTGGAACAGATGTTTATATTGATGGTATTAAAGTAAGAGGAACTCAAAACTTACCTAAATCTTCCATAGAGCAAGTTTCAGTAATTACAGGTGGAATTCCAGCTCAGTATGGAGATGCTACCGGTGGAATTGTTAACATTACTACTAGAGGTGCAACTAAAGATTGGTTTGGTGGTATCGAGTTTGTTTCTTCTGGATTTAAAAGCGGAAATAATGTGATAGGTTTGGACAAGTTTGGTTACAATCTTGTTGGCTTCAGTTTGTCTGGACCTATAAAAACTAGAAAAGATTCTGCTGGTAACAAAAAAGATGCTATTGCAGGGTTTTTCTTGTCTGGAGAAGGAACACACGAACTTGAACCTAGACCTTGGTATACTGGAGATTGGAAAGTGAATGATGATAAAATGGCAGAACTTAATGAAACACCGTACATACAAAATTTAGGAGATGAAGTTGGCGGTGTAATCAATAGTGCGAGTTATATCAAATCATCAGATTTAGAAAAAACACCTTTTCGGTTAAATGTTTCTCGAAAATCGTTAAACTTAGCTGGTAAAATAGATATTACTACTTCTAAAACTACCAGTGTTGCAGTTGGAGGGTCGTTTGATTACAGAGATTTTAATAGTGAAGAAAGAGGTGCTAGCACTGCATTTCAACTTTTTAATTTTCAAAATAACCCACAAACTATTGATAGAACTTGGAGGATTTATGGTAGATTTACGCAACGATTTGCTAATTCTACTGACGAAGAAAACCCGTCTTTAGTGAAAGATGCTTTTATTAGTTTTCAGGTGGACTATAGCAACTACAATGCTACCACACAAAGTGAAGAACACAAAAAGAATTTTACCCACTATGGGTATATTGGTAAGTTTACAACAACAAGAGTTGATGTAATTGGAGATGCACCTAATAGTCATTATGTTCAAGACCCTGCATTACATGGGCAGTTAGATGACACATTACGTGATGGTTTAGGAAATCCAGTTTTTATTTCTGGATATTTCTCTCAACCTAATTCAATACTGTATGATTTTGAACCTGGGGATATCAATCCAATTTTAGCTAATTATACTTCTAATTATTATGATTTGTTTGCTGGAGACCCAGTTGATCATTTTCAAACACCAGTAGATGTACAAGGTAACGCTGGACTTTTGAATGGAGATAACCCTAGTGATGTTTATGGATTATGGTCGGGTATGGGAAGACAACGTGATGGATTTTCGTTTCAAGACCAGTCTCAGTTTAGAGTATCTGCTCAAGGTAGTGCCGGTATTAAAGATCACGCCATACAACTGGGTTTTGAATACGAACAACGAGATGATAAACTTTATTCTGTAAGTGCTAAACAATTATGGCGATTAGGACGACAATTAACAAATACTCAAATACAAGAATTGAGTTATGAGCAAGGAACATTTACCGAAATTCCTGGGTACAATAACTCTATTTCTGCTTTTATTCTTCAAAATTATTACCTTGAAGGGGAACACAATCAATTTGATAAAAATTTACGTAAAGCATTAGGAATGGATGAAAAAGGCGTGAATTGGATTGATTTCGATTCTTATGGTCCAGATGTGTGGGATATTGGAATGTTCACCCCTGATGAATTAATTAATAATGGTGGGTATGTTAATAATTTCGGTTATGACCATACTGGTGAAAAACTTTCCGGAAATCCTAGTTTAGATGACTTTTTTAATAAAGTGGATGAAGATGGAAATAAATTAAGAGAAAATCCAGGATTTAGACCAATTTATGTTGCAGGTTATATTCAAGATAAATTTGCTTTTGATGATTTAGTATTTAATATTGGTGTTCGTATTGATAGATATGATGCCAATCAAGCGGTACTAAAAGATAAGTACTCTTTATTTCCTGTTAAAACAGTTGGAGAGATTGATAATATTGTTACACCTGCTAACATCGGAAGTGATTATGTTGTTTATGTTTCAGATCCAGCTAATCCTAACATTACTGACATTACTGGATATCGTAATGGAGATACATGGTACAATGCTGATGGAGAAGAAATAACCGACCCATCTGTTTTAGGTTCATCTGGTAGACCAAATCCTTGGTTAGTTGACCCTAATGATAATAGTGTTTTTGATGATTTAGACGGAGAGTCTTTTAAAGATTTTGAACCTCAAGTGAACATTTCACCTCGAATTGCATTCTCTTTTCCTATCTCTGATGAGGCTTTGTTTTTTGCACATTACGACGTGTTAACTCAACGACCAGAAGATAACAATAGATTAGATTTAATTAGTTATTTGGGATTTGGAGATGGTGGAGGTAGTATTTTTGGAGGTGGAATCAATAACCCTAATTTACGTGCAGAAAAAACAATTGATTATGAGTTAGGTTTTCAACAAAAATTAGACAATTATTCATCGCTTAAAATTTCCTCTTTTTATAGAGAGATGAGAGACCAAATTCAATATACTCAGGTGATAGGGGCATTTCCTGGAAACTATTATACTTTTGAAAATAAAGATTTTGGTACGGTTAAAGGATTAACTCTTTCTTATGATTTAAGAACAAGAGGAAATATCTCTTTAAGAGCTAGTTACACCTTACAATTTGCTGATGGAACAGGTTCTAATACTACCTCTTCTCAAAATTTAGTATCATCTGGTAATGGTAATTTAAGAACTTTAGCTCCACTTAGTTTTGATCAAAGACATAGAATAGTTTTGTCTGGTGATTATCGTTATAAATCAGGTAAAAGTTACAATGGTCCTAAAATATTTGGTAAAGATATTTTACAAAATACGGGTTTAAATGTTACCGCACGAATGGGTTCTGGTGCTCCTTATACCAGACAAAATAAAACTATTGGTTCTGGTGTATTATTTACTGCTTCAGGTAACTCTGACCAAGAGGGACAAATAAATGCTTCTAGATTACCTTTCACTACAACTATTGATATGAAATTAGATCGGTCCATTGATATTAAATGGGGAAAAGGAGAAGACGATGATAAAAAAGAGGCAACTTTAAGTGTTTATATTCAAGCTTTAAATGTGTTAAATGCAGGAAATATTATTGGCGTTTATAGCTTCACTGGAAATGCGAATGACGATGGATTTTTATCATCTGCAGAAGCTCAACCTTTTATTGTAAATCAGGTTGATGAACAATCTTATAGAGACTTATATACTACAAAAGCTGCTTACGATGGTAGTAACTATGCGTTGCCTAGAAGAATTAGATTAGGTATAGAATTAAACTTTTAATAAAAAATTAATACGTCAGTTGACTGATAATATGCGAAACATGACAATCATTAAAAACCGAAACATAACAATCATTAAAAATCGAAATAGGACAATTATGAAAAATAAGATTGTATTAAGTTTGCTAGCAATTTTAATTGTTACCAAT
>CAYHWX010000052.1:0-26554 GCA_964360245.1 uncultured Vicingus sp. | reverse complement strand
TGGCCTTATCAGGATTTAGATAGTAATCGCTCCCCAAAATACGCCAAAAAGTGAAACCACATCTTTCCAGCATGCGTTGCCTGTTAAAATCTTGAAGGGCCACATCGGGTCCATGCCATTCATCACCGTCACATTCAATTGCGAGTTTCCCCTTGGGCCCATCAATAACCATGTCAATACGTTTATTGGCAATTTCATATTGTGGGACGAGTCGATGCCCGCGTTCTGCAATTTTCAGAAATACATCAATCTCAAACCAACTATCAAAAGGCTTTGGCTGATTTCCACGCATTCTTCGTGTTGTCTTGGCTTCGCGTTTTATTTCATTGACCCATTCGTCGGGACTGAAAATTGGTTCTAGTTTTGGGTTTTGACAATAACTCAAAAATTGATAACGAAAATCACTCTGACTGAGATCATTTTCTGTGACAGAGTGAAATAGAATCATCTGCTCTTTGGCCCTGCTTGCGGCAACATTAAATCTTTTTTGATCCGCATTCATTGTCTGTGCCTTAATTACAGAATTAAGACGTGGGGCTACAACCATTCCAATACAAATTACATCTCTCTCGTCACCTTGAAACGAATATGCATCCCCACAAATGAGTTTTCTCTGCGTTATCTCTTTGGGAGAGATACGTTCATTGATAAGTTTATTAATAAGATTGATTTGCCGTCCCGATTGCCCCAAGAGACTAATCACACCAAAGGTCTTTCCATCGTATTTTTTGTCAGCGATACAAGTTTCAATGAATGAGATTATCGCCTCTGCCTCAGGAGGATTTGCACGCACTTTATCGCCATCTTCATAGCCTGTTTTAATATATTTGGTAAAAACTGTTGGCTGTAATCTATTGCTCGAAAATTGTTTTAATGGAATTAGGGGTTCACTTGAATACGATAGTTTGTTAGAAAACTGTATAATTTCTGGCATACAGCGAAAATGTTCTCGTAAGGGGATGAAGTCGCGAAATAAAATATTGGCAAGTCCAAATAGGCTGCTATCTGCTCCTCCGTAGTGGAATGCATGAGGAATGTCTTTGAGAAATTTTTCCTTAAGTGCTTGTAGCTCAGCTATCTGTACTCCAACCGCAGCAGGGCTTATTTGCTTGTCATCGCCAACAACGACGATTTGTTTACCTAGATGTGCGAGAAAGAGTGCATCAGGGCCACATTGACTGGCCTCATCCACAATAACAACATCAAAACTTCCCGGTCTAGGGTCTATGGATTCCGCGACTCGGTATATCGGCATAATCCATGCGGGAATCGCAGATCGACATTCATTCATATGCTCCTGAGCTGCTTTTCGAGCGAAGACAGCTCCTTTTCCAGTGCCTTTACCAATCTTTTTAATCGCGTCAGCCCAGCCCTTGAGATGTGATCTTTCTTTATCCGTCATGCGTTTAAAGCAATGCCGCCAAGCTAGATCGGCCGCCATATTGGCCAGAATTGATAGTTCGTCTTTTTTGAGCCTGACCATCTTTGTTTCTAAGGTACGTCTATAATCGGCATTCTTTCTATTTGTTAGCCATGAATATGCAGAATACCAGAAGCATGCTTCCTTGAAGGTCTTGGCCCTATAATCCCAATACTCGTGATCTGGGGCATGTCGAATATGATCTCGTAGTGAAGGTGAGAACTTACCCAAAAGGTCGTACAACTCATCCAGGCGCTGCTTTGACTGTATAATTCTTATAAAGCTGATAAGGTCACTACCGGCTTTGTTGTATGCCCCCACATCACGTTTCTGAATCGCAAGCACAATTCGTGAAACAGACTCATGGGGATTTCTGCGAGCATTTTTATTAATTTGATGAATTATTTCATCAAATTCTCGCGAAATTAAATCAGCATTTCTTTTTGCTGCTTGCCGCTTAATTGTGTTTGAGTAATATCTTAAGCTCTGAAGATCATGCCACTTCGGTTCCGACAATCCAGCGATCTCTTGAATGATCTTTCTGGCAGCTTCCATCATGGGGTGCAATTCAAGCATGTGCTCTAACGGTTCACAAAGATCTCCGTACTCATGAAGCTGAGCGGATTGCGATCCCACTGGAATCGAATCAATTACTCCCGTCCATTCCGTATTTAATCTCTTAAAGGCCAATTGAATATCCAGATATTTCAAGAGAAGTGCTAGGCCCTCAAGCGTATTGCATCGGAATCCATTTACTTTAATTTTCTTTACGAGATGCCTAGCCTCTTCTATGAAAGATGAGTTGAATGGCCACACCAAAATACGCTTTCCTTGCTTGAGATGATCAATTAGCCTCAGAGTGTGGGAGCGCAGATTTTCCAAAGTACAGTTTTTCTCAGGAAGACCTTCGATAGTAATGTCCTCGGGAGCAATTCCACATTCTGCAACCTTTTCAAGCTGATTTTTAGAAACCTCGTGTAAATGCCTCCAGCGCCGATCTTTATCCGCCAACACTTCCCCTGCGGCCTTGGTTGCCCATGTCGATTGAATATGATTTTGTATCGTTCCCAGAACGTGCTGAATTTCATCTAACCGCTTGGCGAGAAGTTCAACCTGAGTCGGAGTTGCCGATTCAAGTTTAGATAAAAGCTCTGGATAAACACTCCCCGTATGATTTTCAAGAGTTTCACGAGCTAAAAACTCAGACCGAATTTTTTCCGCAAATGTCTGAGGTAATGGCAGAAGCTTCAAATCTGGTGCCGATTGTGAAAGTACATCATTCAAAACTGCATTTAGCTTGCGGCTTAAACTAATACATTCGCCAAACAGTGTGTCGCTTATCTCAATCCCAAGATTAATTCCTGAATCAACATGCTCCACGAGCCAACCAGTAGATGCACGATTATTATTTAACTGCTCAGCAATTTCTTGCTCAGTCCCAGAGTACATTCCTGCGACAGGGGGATGTTTGTACGATGATCGCTCTTGAATGCTGAGTAATTCCTTTTCCGTCTCTGCAATTTCAATTCGAACCTTGTTAAGGTTTCGCTCGTGTTCTATTAACCGCCTAGCATTGTCATTTGCGTCCCAATTACTATATTTTGTCGTAATCCCCTGAACAGATTCTTCTAAAAGTTCCATCGCCGTGCTGTCGTTGGCCAGGAGACATACGCAAAGAGGTGACAATTCTTTCGGAATTTTTTCTTTTAAAACTTCCAATGCTCTGGGAGCGTGACTGGTCACCAACACTCGCTTTCCAAGAGCAAGAAGATGACAAATCAGATTTGCAATGGTGTGAGATTTACCAGTCCCAGGGGGGCCTTGAACTAAAACACCGGGCCGACCTTTAAGTTTTCTCACTATTTCATTTTGCTTATCGTTTGATAGCAGCGGGAAATAGATTTCTTCTGCTTGCCCGTTTGGGATGGGTGGAAGTTTGGGATGGCCTGTTTCGTCACTATCAGGTGGACTGTTGGGATTGATACTTTCTCCAGTCAACGCGACTGACATTACAGGTGAGCTTTCCAATCCACTTTCAAAGTCCTTAGCTATCTTCTTAAATACCGCGAGTAGACTCTTTTGAGTTCGTTTTCTAAGTATGATTGCAGGGGCATAATGACAAACAGGTGTATCTGTTAATTCGTTTGGTGCTACTGAAGATTTTTCGTATAACCCTTTAGCGGAAACAGAGTTCACCCATGCCCGAAGAACGTCGTGAACTTGAACCTGATCCCAAAGACTTTCGCTGATACTCGATGCTTGCTTTGCTATTGCATCCTCGGTTTCATGTTGAGGGCGTTCATCGTTCTGAAGCCATTCTGTTTCAATTTCTAATCGCGTACCATCTCCAGAGGCCTTGACCGACAAAATTTCCCGCTTTAGGTCAAATTCCACGGTGCATGGGGTTGTTAAGACATGGCGATTTAGAACTCTTGTCCCAGATTTCCATTTCAAAACACCAAAGCCGAGGACTACTTCGTAAGTTTCTCCAACTCTCTGCTGCTTTTGGTGAATGGCATATAGTTTTGCAAAGACTCGCTGTATGTCTACGACGTTACGATCCTCTTGGGCCCAGGGAATCCATTTTTCTTGAATGTATTTTTGATACATGGAGTGTAAATGTTTTTGCTGATCCCAAGAAAGAAATTGTAGGAGTTCATCCTTTCTTTTTTTATCATCCTGGCCAGGCGCCACTATCTTTTGTAATGGTTCTGGAGGTGGGCAATCAGAGTCAGCCAAAGCTGCTTGATTAACCCACAATGCCAATTCTTCTGGTGATATTGGTAGGGCTTTTCTTTTAGGTTTCTTGATCTCTATCCAATTATCAGACTCTTCATCTGGATTAATGCCCCATAAGAGTGTTTGACACCCAGGCTTCCGAGGTATCTCGTTGAGAAAAAATGACTCTTCATACTGTTTGAAATCTAGAACATGTATCGTTCGAAGATTCGTCAAGGCCGTAAAATATTCGAACAGCCTCTTTCCTCGTTCGGCAATTGGATCATTCATTTGCGCTCTTCAAAATTATGCATAAAACACTACCTGGCCTGTGAATGCAAAATTGGGTCTGAGGTTTAATTTTGATAATTCCGAATCGGATAAATTGGTGTTTTTCATGAGGTAGCACCGCAGGTTTCTATTGAAGTGAATTGATCCACCAATATATATTCAATTTGTCATAGTGATTATGAGCCAAATCTGGGCTAAAATAATTAAAATCTGTAAATTTATCAAAGTATCCGACAAAAAAGGACATTTAGTATGTTTCACTCTTTTTGGATGATCTTGTTATTAGCTACCTTAAACATACCTTCTGTCTGGTCTCAAACGATAGAAACGCAAACTGAAGATCAAAGAATTGAACAACTCCGCACTGAAAATGAAAATCTCAAAAAGAAATTGGAGATTGAAAAGCTTCGCAAAGAAAATGAGGAGCTGAAAAAGACACTGGAGCTTGACACTCTTCAAAACGAAAATGTCCAATTAAAAAAGCAAGTCGTGCTTCCGCCCGGTGAAATAGCTGTTAAAAAAGATCAAAAAATCAAGCCTGATTTTTCCAACGATAACAGCGAGACACCACTGGATTCTAATTTTATTCCAGAAAGAGGAAATGCACTTTTCATTGGTGGCGTTGAAAGGAGCAAAACAGAGGGCGAGCTACAATATATGGCGCGGCCATTATGGACAGTCAAAGCATTGACGTATGATGCTTCTGCGAGCTTTGAAATTGGTATATTCAAAAAAACAAGTATTGGAGCTGAGCTTTCATATATTTTGATGGACGAATCTCAATACCACTATGGTGTGGCCTCCACCCGCAATGGACAAAATGAAACATATAAAGACAAGGGATTTTACGATCCGGTATTTTCAATTAAGCACAGATTACTTGATCAAGAATTCTCGTCAATTTATTTTGATCTTGAATTGCAATATTCTCCAAAAGTTATGAAAGCAGAACAGTCATCCACAACCAAAAAGGGATCACCTGGTAAAGGTGGACAAGCAATCAGTTTAGGTGGCCGTTTCACCAAGAAAACGCATTTTATTACGGCCTATCTTCAGGGCGACTATCGCTACGCAACCAATAGAAGAATCAAGGACCTCGACGATAGTAGTCTTATCGCTTCTGATTGGAGGGACGAATTGTTGGCGGGATGTGGGCTTCAAAAACTGTTGACTCAAAGTGTGGCCATTGAGATAGGTTTTAATTATTTCTGGGACAATGCCTACACGATCTCGACCGAGACTACTGAATCCTTAATTGGCCGTTCAAAAGGTACAGAAGTTCTTTTTCAGGCCTTGGCATATTCACAAAGTAAAAGGATGATGATCGGTGTGAGACAAACGTTTATTACGACAAACGAACACGACAAGATACAGAATAATGTTTCTTTTAATTATGTTGATGACCAGCAATCTAAAACGCTCATTTTCGCAGAGTTTTATTTGTAATCGTGTTGAACATTATCTTAAAATGCCTAAAGATTTTTTTGTGATTACAAGTATTAAATCAACAAACTATTCTTTGGTGTAATTGCCATACACGCCGGCACATACCACACCTAAACGATTCGGGATGACTGCTTTGTCAATTTCGTATGAACAATTATATGAACCGAGTGGTAGACATCCGCTTGGTGCATCACTTCCCTTAGAGTCCACTGTAATAAGAACCGTTCCTGCGGCACTCATAACGTTTGCAGGATATGTTCCAGTTGATTTGCAAAATTCATTAATATAGCGGCAATCGCCAGTGAATTTTATTAGCGCGCCAGTCCCTGCCGTAGAGCGCCAATTCCCAAGAACAATGCTGTTTGCGCAGGCACCTGAAGCACTCAATGCGTTTGATGAAGAGTTTGCTGGCCCAGCATCCATGCCATTTTTTCCACATGAACAGAGGAGCAAAATACTAGAAATAAAAAATAGTGCAGTTCTCACAATGTGCTCCTTTCATTAGGATAATATTACGTCTTCGGATTCAATCAACAACTTATCGGTATTTTTTATTTAATTCTTGAAATGGCCTAGAATATGCAGAATTCCAGATATGTATATAGGAATTGCCACAAAGAGTGGCGATTGCAGGGGGCACACCGCTTATGTCAGGATAGATGTCGGCTCCAGCATCTAATCAATGGGTCAGTATAGGACATAGTGGGTCTTCTTAATGAGTGGATGCCTATTGGGCATCCAGAAGTTTTTCAAGATCGTGGCACCAATAGTAAGTTGAGCCATTATCAAAGCTCACGATATTGCCCTCGTCTGCCTCTTGGGCCTCCCATTCGCCCTTTGCGATTTCCCAAGAAACGGGGTCCATTTCTCGGCAGACCGTGATTAAATCAAGTGTGAGCCAGGCGACATTGACGGTTTCAGGGTAACATTGACGAATTGATTCCTCGAAGGCCTCCTCAAGATTGACAGGAGTCAATTCAGTTTCAAGGATGTGCTTGATAATCCATTCGGTGCCGTATTCGACGCCAATTCCAGGAACGTGTCTCATCAGATCGTCTGACGAGCAGGTATTGCATCGTCCGCCTGGGGCGTCCTTGTAACAGCCGTAGCAGAAGGGAATTGATTGTTCCAAAGCCATTTGTGATAGTTGTTCATAAAAATTGTTGCTCATGATCCGCTCCTTTAAAAAATAATTTTCAAGTTGATGTGAATCAGTGGGAGCGACGACGAACGCATTTCAAAAAAAATCTCGGAGGGTCCTCTGGAGACCGCGATTTTATTTGAAATGAAAGTGAGCAAAGCGGATGCTGAAAATTCACAGCATGAAAATTATGACCAGTTAAAGGATGAGGACTCGTGACTAGGAATTTTTATAGCAATTTAATCTTGGGGAAGGTAATAAAATCACCTTGCATAGCGCCTGAGTATAGACTCGTACCTAGAAGATCATTAGAATTAACTTGAGAGTGCCGTTTGTTGAGAACCACCCCATATAATAACTAAACTTCTTGTGGTTTTTAATCAACGGCACTTCTCTACTAAAGCTCAAGACATACTCTGTAACATCGCCATCACAATCTCTCGCGAGATTTAAGGTCGAATTGAGCTAGGAAACGTCTTGATGCGTGATACAATTTTAGTCTTTCAGGAATCGCATACGCTTTCGCTGATAGTTACAGTTTGGAGGATTTGGTGAAACTTATTGATAAAGAGCTGATGTTCTCACCAACAGATCTTTCATGGTTTTATAAAAGTCCATTCGTCTCTTGGATGGAGCGGTACTCAATTGAAAATCCCGCAGAGAAGAAAGAAATAGCGGAAGATCCAACCATGAAATTGCTTGCCCAAAAAGGCGACGAGTTTGAAGCACAGTATTTAAAGAAGCTAAAATCAGAATACGGCAATATTGTTGAGATAAATAAAAAACAAGATTTCGAGCAAG
Organism: uncultured Vicingus sp.; assembly: GCA_964360245.1. GTDB lineage: Bacteria > Bacteroidota > Bacteroidia > Flavobacteriales_E > Vicingaceae. The sequence goes on along the minus strand of CAYHWX010000052.1, from coordinate 18,737 downwards.
CGAAAAGCGACACGATCAAAGCAATTAAAAGTGGGGCGGATATCATTTATCAGGGTGCCCTTTCGAAGGGTAATGTACGAGGATTTACAGATTTTTTAGTCAAGGTTCAGCGGCCTTCAAAGCTAGGCGATTTTTCTTATGAAGTCGCAGATACAAAGCTGGCAAGATCACCAAAGCCAGAATATATCATTCAACTTTCAAGTTATAGTGAAATGCTCTCTGAAATTTTAGGAATGACTCCAGAAAATTTCAGTATTGTCCTTGGGAGTAAGGAAAAAATAGATTTTAGAGTTGATGATTTTGCAGCATTTTATCGAAGATTTAAAAAGGCATTCGAAGTTTTTCACAATGAATTTGATCCAAAGTGCAGACCGATTCCTCAAACGTGGGAAAGTTTTGGCGTTTGGCAGGAATGTGCCGATGAGATACTGAAAAAAAGTGATCATTTAGTGCGGATTGCTGGGATTTCAACATCACAAATTAAAAAATTAGAAAAGGCTGGGATTAATACAGTTGAACTTCTCGTGAATGCGAACCCATCCAGTTGCCCAGACACTCTTGAAAAAAGTAGCTTTGCCAAAATCATCAAACAAGCAACGCTACAAAATAAATCCATTGCAGTTGGACGAACTCAATTTGAATTACGAGTGATTGATACGGATCAATCTTATGGATTACAACGGCTCCCTCCCAAATGCGTAGATGACGTGTATTTCGATATGGAAGGTTTTCCCCTAGCAGACGACGGTCTGGAGTACCTCTTTGGTGCAACATTTATTGATCACGGTCAGTTGCAATTTAAAGACTGGTGGGCCGTGACGAAGGATAAAGAAAAAAAAGCTTTCGAGGATTGGATTGATTGGGCATATGCTCGTTGGACCAAAAATCCCATGCTTCATATCTTTCATTATGCGGCCTACGAAGTTACGGCGATGAAAAAACTGATGGGCGCATACATGACTCGCGAACATGAGGTTGATGAGTTCTTGCGACACGGCGTCTTCATTGACCTGTATCAAGTTGTCAAAGAGGCGCTTATTGTTGGCGCTGAAAGTTATTCGATAAAAAAGCTTGAAGGGCTTTATGATTTTAAAAGAAAAGGTGACGTCAAGAACGCAGCCGATTCTATTGTTATGTTTGCCACATGGATAGAGCTTCAAGATGGACAATCATGTGCGGACTCAAAAATCCTCAAACAAATTCGGGATTACAATGAAGAAGATTGTGTATCGACGTTAGAACTAACTCAGTGGCTTCGAAAGATTCAAAGTGAAAATACCATCAAATACGCCGGGACTGATGAGACCGTGAAAATTGTAGAAACGCCACAAGGCCAAGCGGATGTTTTAGCCAAAGATTTAATTGGATCTTTACCGAAAGATTTATTGCAGCAAGAAATCCAGAAAGTGTTGGCGGCAAGCCTAGGTTATCATAAACGTGAGGCCAAGCCACAATGGTGGGCCTTTTTTCAGAGGAAAAACGCGCTACCTGAAGATTTAGCTGATGATTTTGAATGCCTTGCCAACTGCAAAGTTGTTACTCAGAGTAATAAAGAGGCCACTCTTCAATTCGATCCTGAGCAAGAAACAAAACTGGATAAAGGTACGCAGGTGCTCCTCCATCATAATCCAAAAATCAGCGGTACTATTGAATCGATGGACTTTGCTAATGGTGTCATCGGGTTCAAAGTTAATCTGAAAGAGAAGTTACCTGCGCACATTACTTTAATCCCAAAAGGTCCTATATCTACAGACGTTATCGAAGAGGCAATTTTAAAAATTGTCGAGAAATGGAAAACAAGTGGTAAAGATGCCTTCGCAAACTCGCCGTTGGTGGATCTCCTAACAAAATCGAATCCCAGAATTAGAGGACTCAAGAATGGCGCTCCCATAATAAATGAATTAGTTGAACTTTTGCCGCAAGCGACAACAACTTGTCTTAACCTTGAGAACTCTATTTTAGCAATTCAGGGTCCACCAGGAACTGGAAAAACATTTACAGCAAGTCACATCATTGCCGATCTTCTTGTTGCTGGTAAAACTGTCGGTGTGACCAGTACAGGGCACAAGGCCATTAATCAGCTTCTAGGTAAAGTGCATGAAGTTCTTGTGGCCATGAAAAAGCGTGAGCTATTTACGATCTATAAAATTCAGTCCGAACCCGATAAAGACTTTCTGGCCCGCACTCAAATCGTTGGCGTAAAGGGCGCTGGAGATTTTTGGAAGTCTTCATACGCATTTAATCTCGTCGGTGGGACCAGTTGGTTTTTCAGTGCCGAAATGTCTCTAACCAAGTTCGATTATCTATTTATCGAGGAAGCTGGACAGTTTTCATTAGCAAATGCCATTGCGGTGCAAGCGTCGGCCCGTAATTTAGTACTTCTTGGTGACCAAATGCAATTGGAGCAACCGATTCAGGGGACACATCCAGAAGAAATCGCGGATAGTGTTCTTGGCCATTATCTTAAGGGGCATGCAACAGTCCCGCCTGAAAAAGGTATTTTTCTTGGTCAATCACGAAGAATGAGACCTGAGATTTGTGAATTTATTTCGTCGGCTGTGTATGAGAATCGACTCACGCCTCATCCCACGACCGTCAATAATGCAATCGTTCTTGGGATTAAGGAGATCATTACAAAAGAGCATGGCCTTCTTTTTATTCCTATTGATCATGACGGCAACACGCAGGGTAGTGAAGAAGAAGCAAGCATGATTAGACAAATCGTTGCTTCGCTTAAGGGGAGCCGGATCTCGGAAGTGGGGGGCAAGCCTCACGATTTTAGCCTTAAGGATTGTTTATTTGTGGCCCCATATAATCTTCAAGTCGGGAAATTAATAAAAGAATTGGGCAGTGATGCCAAGGTTGGATCAGTGGACCTCTTCCAAGGTCAGGAAGCCCCAATCGTTTTTTTGTCAATGTGTTCCTCCGATGGGGAATCATCGCCGAGAGGTCTTACTTTCTTATTGAATAAGAATAGGCTGAATGTCGCTATCTCACGAGCAAAGGCCCTCGCAATTGTAGTTGGTTCATCTCGCTTGGCCGATACTCGTGCAACATCGATTAAGGCCATGAGGTTGTTGAATTTATATTGTAGAATTTTGGAAACGAGTTCGGAAAATTGAGTAAACGGAGCCAAATGTATATATGATCATTTACTTTGTTTTAGCCGTTCATTCCAAACTTGCCTGATGGATTTTGCAACGGTGCGGAATTCCACATCGTTGAATTCATCCGTTTTCGCATTGTTGCACCAGTAACAAGCAAGGATAATATTGTCTATTTTGTAAAGGTCGTTTGGGTCTTTTTTATCGACCTCAAGTGTTTTTCCGCGTGAATATTGTCTTTTTGTATAAATTTTGTGTTTAGAAAATAATTTGTGTATTTCTTCTTCGCTTATACCGCAATATCCACAAACTCGCTTATGTCGTTCATTGTCTTTAAAGAAAAAATCTCTCTTGAAAATTTCCATATCAATCTGATTGCAGAACTCAGCTCTTATATGATTTTTAATTTGCTTAGTCACGGTTTTGAGCGATTTTGCAACCGCGCTAATCCTTTTGTTCTTTGCCCTGAGTGTTGCAACATTGCTGTAATCCATGAATATCTGCTCTTCAATTTCAGCGGTAAGAATAAATGATGTGAAATCCTCGAAAGTAGGATTTTCATTTTTCTCCACGCAAATCTTATAATAGAGGAAGTAGTCTAATGCTTTTTCAAAAGTTCTATCGACAAGAGAAGCGTATCTTTTTTCCGCAATATTGTAATCGCTTGTCGATACATCTATCTTCACTGGAAGGGATACATCGACTAACGGTACTACGGTTTGTTCGAATATTTCGGCTTCCGTAATATTTATAGGAGTAACTATTTCGTCAATTGTCATTAGTTTCTTTTTTTGCTCCGGCTTTGATAAGTTTGTTGCTCTTAGCAACGCTCCCGATCGTTCCAGAGGGGTCTCGGATTTCTTTCCGACCATAGTAATCCGTTCGCCAATTTTAAACCTCGCTTCAAATTCTGGCATGTCACGAATTTCAGAAACCTCGAACAGGTCAAAAATACTGAGATTGTCAAAAAGTGAAAAACGGTTTTTTTCTTCATCGGTTAAAGTATTTTTATCTGCGGGTAGACCAAGGATGGCGCGTAGTGATTTATTGGTTCCATCCGATTCAATGCCTGAAGCACGAATGGCCTTGACAAGAATTGTGCCATAGTTTGTATTTCCCGATGAGCTGCCGCAAGTAATGTCAAACCCTGAGATGTTCGGCTGCACCAGGTTGTTTTTCTTTGTTTTATGAACATATGTTTTTGCCATCGTCAGTTGTTGCTCGTTGTGGTGAAAAGTGTCTTTTAAGTTTGAGGAAGCGAACTCAATCTCGGCAATTTGGAAATTAGTTCCCTTATAATTGAAGTTTAATTTAAAAAGCTCAAAGGCAAGGCGATTGAAAGCCTCCTGAACTTCAAGATTGGAAATTCTAGTTGATTTGTCTAGGTCATTTAATAAATTTAGTAGCAGATCTTTAACCATATCAAATGCCTCAAATATTTTTTTGGGAAAATTGTAAAGATGTTAATATTTTACTGTTATCTAAATTAATAGCAATCTGCATATCTCTGGGTACGTTAGGAGAATTCATCCCCCTGTCATAATCTAGGCAGCAGTTTGGCTCATGTGATTTAGTGATGTTAACTCTTCTCTTCCTTAGTGCAGTGGCCACTTCTGTCACTGAGAGGCTGATCAAAGGCGTCGTTGATGATAGTATTTAATGCTTTTTGTTCGACGGCTGTAAGCGGTGGAAACAGTCTAGCGGATAGCTCATCAAAAGCATGAAGCAGCTCCTCAAGATCATCATATGAATTTAGTAGTTTCACGAATTTCATTTTGTTCCCCCCTTCTAAATGCTTAATGCGATTTTCTACAAGTTCAAACTTAAGGCAAAATCTTTCATCATAGGCCCTGATGTCGTGGTAGCGTTCTTTGGTCTTTCTTTCAAGATATGACATGATCATTTCTGGGGTTTTGCCATCGATGGGGATTGACTCAATTATCTCGCCTTCCCTTGAAAAGACTGCCTTTAAAATTGATACTGAGCTTAGTTTCAGACACTCTGTTGGTAAAAAAATGAACAGCCAGTCTTTGTTGACTAAAAAATCGTATGGCTGCGCAAAGATCAACTCTGGGTTTTCAGGATTATTATGATAATAGACTTTTTCGGTAGGGGTGGGATTGATGGTTAGCTTAAGGTAATTATCCTTGTATTCAAACTTCACAAGACGGGTTTCATCATTTTTGATGTCACATTCTCTGGCGAGGCATTGCTGACTTGTGAGATAAGCTGAGGCCAAGTCCCGAATATGGCAAATCTTATGTAAGTTTGCATCACGGTTAATGACTGCGACATGGGTAACTTCTAGATCAATTAAAATATGCCGAAAATAATCAAGGTTTTTTTCTGTTACTTCCATTGTGAACCTCGGTGATAAGTGCGTAGGCACCAGTTAAGGTTATTCTTGCAAATAGAAAATATGATACCTCCGAAGAGGGTTCTTTATTCATTTTTTTGGAAATTTCAAGATGTTCAAAATTTATAACCTTTATGACTATTATAAACTTCACCGCAAATATATTTAGCATCGATGTACAGAAGCAATCTTCCAAAGGCCATTTCTTCTTCGCCACATTCCTCTTCGATTTTCTTCCGGGTTATTAAATCTTGATTTGATAAATTCAGCAATTTGCTGTCCCAGCTTGCATAGGAACGATTTGGCTTGGATGCACAAGATGTATAGCAGTGATAATACTCCGTAACCAAAAAAGTGATTACACGAAGGATAGTATCCTTATTTTTTGGTTTTAATTGCTCATCAATAAACTGTTGTACTTTGTTATCGGCAAAGATTAGCGATAGCGGTTCAACGCTGATTTCTCTCCATTTGTAGATCCATTGATCGTGATACTTGATAAATTCATCAGAGATCTGTTTTTTGTCAAGGAACCCGAAGCAAAGTGCTTTTGAGATTTCATTCATTACAAAATCATTATGCGGAATATTATTTTGGTAAGGATACGTAGTAACAACAGCAAGAAAAGCAGCGGCCTCATCGAGGCAGTAAAAGAAAAATAATTTTTCAAGAGTAGCCTCTCCATAGAGGTTGCTACTTTCATCAATCGCATCGAAGAAGAGAAATGCCAATTCATCCAGATCTTTGCTATTGGCCAATTTGCCACAGGCCAATAAAAGTTCATATGGATCATTATACGAGTTGATAATCTGGACGAAATCCTTTTTTTCTGCAATTTCCAAATCACCGATAAAGTTTTCTAGCACTCTAAAGTTGCTGCAAAAAAGTTGATCATATACCCTGATGTCGTGATATTGCTTTTGGTCTTCTCGTTCAAGATATGTAATTATTGTTTTTGGCGTTACTTCCGCGACTGATATCGTCTCAATATTTTCAACTTCCTCTGAGAATGTTGCTTTTAAAATCATGACCGATTTGAGGTCAAGCAGTTTTGTTGGCAAAAAAATCAGAAGCCAGCCTTCGGTTACTAAAAAATCATATGGCTGCGCGAAGATCAGTTCTGGGTTTTCGGGATGATTATGATAATATACTTTTTCACCGGCCGTTGGATTGATAGTTAATTGAAGGTAATTATCCTTGTATTCAAACTTCACAAGACGTGTTTCATCATCATTGAGTTCATATTCCTCTGCGAGGCTATGTTTATCTGTGAGGTAAGCAGGAGTCAAATCCGTGATATTGTAAATTTTATGTAGCTTTGCCTCGCGATTTATGGCCGCGACATGAGTGACTTCTAAATCAATTAAAATATGCCGAAAATAATCTAGGTTTTCTTCTGTAATTTTCATGATTGGCCTCCCTAATATGGTGAAACATTTAGTCGCAGTGAAATCGTGGGACTCATTTTAGCACCCATTAGCTTTTGGATTATATTCAGTGATAGTATCTACTATCTTACCATTGTCATCATTTAAAACAACCGCAGACAGATTGGCCTTTCCATTCATATAGACTCCTGTATCCGTGCAAATATAATTTCCAAAATCCTCAACTTTTGGCACGATTGTGTGCCCCACGACCAATTTGTATTGGTTGTATCCGCTCCATGTATTTCGGGCCAATAACAATTCATGTGTCGGTACATTTTCGATCTGTTTATAACAGTGTGGAATCCCACCATGGGCAAAGGCAAATTTTTTTGCCGTATGATACAGTCGGCAGCGTTTAATAAATGCCAAGTGATGCGGTTTAATTTCATGCCCACTTGGATGACCATTGTCGATCCAGTCTTGCTCATGGTTTCCTAGGAGAAAAATAAAATTCTGGAATTTTGCCTCAAGCTCAATGAGATAATCAAGCGTGCCAAATTCATCATCGCCACGATCAACATAGTCTCCTAGGAAGACTACGGGTATTTCTTGCAGATCATGTCTGGCATTGAGCTTAGCGAGTAAACCAATTAATACTGTTTTGAAACCATGAATATCGCCAATGGCAATGATTTCACGACTCATGAATGCACCTTATGTTTTAGCGTTTCTAGTTATCTTACTGAAGACATTTTACAACTTCAGATGGACATAAACTGTCTGCCTGATCAGATCATTTCGTTCGTCTGATTTTGGCAGTCTGCAGTTGGACAAGGTCTGTCGTTCTAATTTGATATTGTATTTTTATTAGCAACATAAGGGAGGATCAAATGGACAGCATGACCTTTGGTATTATGATCGTTTTTGGTGGTTTTTTTGGCGGATTCATCTTCTTGTGTAGTGTATTTAGTTTTGCACTGGCATTTTGGGTGTACTTTGCAGTCTTAAGTTTCATCTTCTTCTATGACCTTATTAGTAGATTCTATAGCTGAAAGGCCCATGCATCTTAAACAAGGATACCGCAGCATCGCTGCCAGTTGGAGACGCAACTTCCTGCTGGTACATAGACAATGTTTGTCCATCTGATTTGAGATGATTTGTAGATCGAAACTGAGGATCTTTTGAGGGGTTCCTATTCAAGGGGTTGTGAGATGAAAGGGTTAGCAGATGCAAGTTATTTAGAATTAAAGAAAAAAAGATTTGAAGTTCTCGATGACAACACCAGTGTTCTATTCCTTGATCATGATTTTAATTTAGTGAAAACATTTCGCCTTAAAGATGTAAGCAATAAAATATTTGGTTATGAGTTTTATCCCGCATCAATATTTGAAATAGATGCTACTCATAATCAGTTGACGCAAAATAATGCGTATTCTTGCCAGTTCAAGACCGGTGATTTCCAATTTAGTGTCCAATTTGAAGGACACAAAGAAGTAATTTATCGCAACGGTAAAGAATATCAAAGCACTGAACTATGTCTCAAAATGGCCAATTGTGATCTGATTTCTTTTCCTTGTTTCTATATTTATATCACTAACAACATAGCTGAGTTTTATCACTCAAAGTTATATCTGTTCTCTGATCGTGAATCTGTAAGAATAATAATTCCAGGAGATACGGAAAAAGGAAGAAGGCTTATGCCGATCGATCGAGCTTCAATCAATACAATCTGCCGGAATTTCTTTAATAATTACAGACCGCATTTTTTCAAAGATGTTAAAAATGAATTAACGATTAAAGCTAAAATGCGCCACTTATCTGAAAGCTTTAACTTCGTAAAAAGTGAATATAGGTACTGGTCCTTCAGATTATATCTATTGTAAAAATGGAGTACATGTATGGCAATTAGAATGACTCAAGACCTTCGGCAATCGCAGCGCTTGATGATGACGCCACAACTTCAACACGCCATCAAGCTTTTGACACTTACACATTTAGAGATGAGCAATATGATCGCGCAGGAACTGGTTGATAATCCTGTTCTAGAAGAAAGTTCTGAGAGTGATGAGCAAGTTGAAGAAACGAAGGCCGATCATCGAGATGAGGATAAGCTCACACTCGAAACGACCGAGGCCAAGACGCAAGATTTTGAAGCGGCAACAGTTTTTGAGCGCGATGACTTTGACTGGAATGCATACTTGGAGCACTACAACTCAAACAGTAGTGCAGGGCCCAAGGTCACGTCTGACCAAGATGAGTTGCCAAACTATGAAAATATGGTTTCGAAAAATATTTCGCTTCCTGAACATTTGGAATGGCAACTCTGTATGGAAGAACTTTCTAATGAACAAGGGGAAGTGGCCCAAAGAATTATTCATAATTTAGATAAGGCCGGATATCTTCAAATCACCCTGGATGAAATTATTGCCGAAGTTGGGATAAAGCGAGATATAGCGCTAGAAGTTCTTAAGACGATCAAACGGCTTGATCCCGTAGGTTGTGGTTCCACGACACTTGAAGAATGTTTGCTCGCCCAGGCGGAATTGTTAGGGCCGCGATGCCCTTTAGTTGAGAAAATTATTCTTGAATACCTCCCGCTTCTCCAAAAAAAAGACTATCCAAAAATGACGAGTGAACTTGGTGTATCAAAAGAAGCATTGATGGCGGCGGAATTTATTGTCCAGACCTTCAACCCTAAACCAGGGCTTCTAGTCAGTGCTGATGAAACTCAATATGTGACTCCTGACATCTATATTCAAGAGGTGGCGGGTGAGCTTGTGGTACAAGTGAATGATGATGGTGTGCCACGCCTACGCATTTCTAGCCTCTATCAATCACTAATGAGCAAGGGCCACGACCAAACTGATCAGGAGACTAAAGAATATGTTAAGGAGAAGGTGCGTTCTGCTTTGTGGCTGATTAAATCTATTCAAAATAGGCAGAGAACAATAATTAAAGTGGCGAATGCGATCATAGGCCAGCAGCGTGATTTTTTTAAAAAAGGCCCGGCATTTTTGCGACCAATGGTACTGAGGGATGTGGCAGAAGAAATAGGGATGCACGAAAGTACCGTTTCGCGTGTGACAACCAATAAGTATATACACACGCCTATAGGGACGTTTGAACTCAAGTATTTCTTTAGTTCTAGCATAGGTAAAGAAGGTGGCAATGAAATTTCAAGTGAGGCGCTCAAGCTCAGGATCAACAAAATGATTTACAACGAAAATAAATCCAAACCGCTCAGTGATCAGAAAATCGCTGAAGTGTTAAGCCGCGAAGATTTGCAGGTAGCGCGTCGGACCGTGGCAAAATATCGTGAAATGCTACAGATACCTTCCGCCGCTGAGAGAAAGACGAAAGTTGAATCATAAGCATGTCTTGCATTGTTAGGATGGACAGGTTTTGTCTATCGACTTTGCTATTGTTGGATATATGAGGCACCTACTTCACATTTTGGTTTTGTTATCAGTCGCGGCCTGCATAATGACTGGGAAAGAACCACCTGCTGGATCGGGAGAGGATCAAACTACTGCAACTGCTAAAAGTGCCATTCTCTACGACGTAAATGTGATTAATTCCTACAAATTACCCTACCCACAATTAGAGTTTTATTTTGCGCCTGCTGGAATGACCTACGATGGCGAATTTACTGTGACCTATTTTGTGGAGTCCTTTCACTTCAACAATATAGACCTCATGCTTTGGGATTCTGATGAATTATTTGGAGTTGAGCGAGTGTCGATTGAACATAAAGACATTAGCCAGCTCTTTGGCGTCGCTGCCAATCAGCGTGGGCGCTATTTTAGCTTGTGGAAGAACTTATATAATAAATACTATTGGAAGACCTGGCAGATCGATTCACCAAGCACCACTATGACGGACACAGAGCTAACTTGGCCCAGTGTCCAGTGTCCCGTGCAACCACAAAGTATTCATATTAGTTGGGATGAAGGCGAAATTTACGGATACTGCCTCTTGGCGAATCATCAAATTCGTATTTTTAAACTCTCGGAGCAGGGAGCAATCTTAGAAAACACGCGACTTTCTATCCCCACCACGATCCTACTACAGGATGATTACAGCTATGAAGGTGTCTATTCTGGATTCTTTCGGTGGGGTGACTACCTCTATTTTATGGTTAAAAACCAGGCCAACGGACATACCATGCTTATGAAACTTAATTTTTATACCTGGAACTTTGATCTCACGGCAATAGATGAGGATGTTCGGACGATCTATTCAATGATCCGTATCGATTCAAACATTTTTATGAATATTGGCAAAATCCAAGACCAGGATTGCAAGTTGAATTCCCAATTATGTTACGGCGTTGTGAAGGCCAGCATTACGAGATGACGGTGTTTTTCTACAGCACCAAAAGATTATCTTTGACTCTGATCTTAAGCTTGTTTCTACTCACGACCTCTTCCCACATACGATATTCGGCCGGCGGTCGATACTGGTTATTTCTCGGATCATATTTTCCCATTATTCCTGTCATGGTCATCATCGAACTGGTGGCAGCGGCCTTGACACCATCATCAGTATTTCGACTGTTTACGTAAAAATCATTTCCAGGCCACGAAACATGATCCCACGCAACGAAACTGAATAACTCGCAGCTTGAGAAATCGTCATCCTTTTCTTGATAATCTTCCGGTAAACACAATTGACTTTTATTCCCTTGTGCAAGAGGACGGACAAAAAATGTGAGATCTCCGAGTTCATGCCTTTCATTGGTACATTCTGAATATGGATTAAAATAAACTGCTTTAATATGGGAAAGTTCATGCAAGTGCGACTTGAGAATGTCGTGGAGTGCCTGTTTAAAATGGACACTCATTTTGCCTCTAAAGTTGCCCGCAAATTCGCCGCATCCAAGGCCAGGTAAGGTAATGAAGGCCTTCTTGCCTCTATCCTTGGCCGCATCGCTGGCAAATTTTAGGCATGGTAGAAGTCTGCGCTCATATAGTTTGAGATAGCTTTCCGAATCAATTGCACCTCGCTTAACAGTTTCCTTCCAATCACCGGCACCACTTATGAGTAATGCTCCTGGTGTGAAAAGTAGCGTGGCCTCGAACGGAGTTGTATGGATATTGGGGCTTGCCCATAATCCATCGTCATAAACCACAACGGGTGTTGCAATGCTGACATCGCCCAAGATGGCCAGCTCTCGTTGATTCCAGTCAGAACCATCCCCGGCAACCTCTTGCTCCGCAAAAATCTGAGGCCTTTTTGTGTTCATGAGGATCTCAAGAAACTCAGAGACTGGCAGAGTTGCAAGATTTACTTCACAAAGCTTTTTCTTAAGATTGTTTCCTGGGGGTAAACCTTGCTTTAGGGCATTGAGGTAATCCACAAGAGTTGCATGGGATGTCTCACTTATAAGCACGCTATATTTTTTCATTTTTCCCCAGAATCTTATGAATGGTATTTGATGGGTTAAGCCGCTTTGAGTCCTTTTTTCCAGATTTGTTTTACCTTTTCATAAATAAAGTCTGGCTCAATCTTTTCAATCCATTCTCCATATTGGGATAAAATTCGCGTAACTTCGTCGCTATTTGCTAGGTTGAATTTGATGGCAAATTGAGTGTCTGAGATTTTTGTGATTTTTTGACTCGGGTGAATTCGTTGTTCTTCAAATATATTAGCCATTTGCTTCGTGCAATGGACCGTATATTCGAGAACTGTTTCTTTGCCACCGCCGAATCCCCCGAATACATGCTCTAAATTAATATTTTTGCGATGTTGAGGATCGACCTTATCTGTAAGTATTCTTATCTTGTGGATGCGGTTGATGCGTAAGTTTTTTATTGGCTTTTTTTCATTTTCGTTGTCATAGGCAAAGATGTAGGGAGTTCCTCCGACATAGTGAAGTATCAGGGGAGCAAAGACCCGAGTTAGATTATTTTTTTCTGGTTGATAGGGAGAATGATATCGACATTCAAACATATAGCCAGTTCGCAGGGCCTTGATGACTTCTAGATAGGTTTCTTTATCAAATTCAGCCGATTCGCCGAGTACGTTATGACCAACGGAACTGATTGTCTTGAGCATTCTGAATTCATTGCCAAGCTTAGTCGGAAGTTTGTTAATTAAGGTTTTTTCGGCATCATCACAGAATTTTTTGATGAATTCAGGGGACAGCGATTTAAAGTTTTGTAGCGCCAGAAAAATAGTTTGTAATTGTTGGTCGTTGAACTCTAATTTGTAATTTGGACTTGCACCCGGTGGATAATAGTAACGTGCAGGGTTGCTGCCAGTCGTTGCGAGGTCTGTAAGCTTTGAAATATCTCGCTCAATGGTTTTATGGGTAACTTCATAATCAGCATCTCTCAATAGCTCCCAGATTTCAGTAATGCTCATTGCAGATTCAGGCGTCAGGCGATCCAAGAGTGATTTAATTTTATTTCTTCTTTCTTCTGTCGATCTTTCATCTTGTTTTTCACTCATGGAAACTCCTGATGGACATACGTTGTCTATCTATTCGGCGTGAGTAGCTCCTAACTATAGGATTGAACTGAATTCGTTGGGGATAGACATGTATTGTCCTTCTCGAACCCTACACTAAGAGCATAGGAGGTCCCGATGAATAACTTAATTTTGTACTTTTGCGCACTTAGCTTAGTGTCCTGTTCTTCGATTTCCGAGAAAACAATTTCCCGCATGGATGATGCTTCAAAACCGGCCTGGGCCACTCAAGAAAAAGCCTTAACTGTAAAGGACGGCAAGCTCATGATTTTGGGCTTTCAGGAATTGGATGTGGATGCAAAAATCTCAGCCGCTTTCCGGCTCTCGGACAATTCTGCACGAGGAGAACTCTCTAAGATGATCCAAACGCAATTCTCAAGCATTCTTCAGAATCTTGAAGAGGGAGTGACTGATGGAGGTGGATTGACACGTAATTACTCCTCAGAGGTTTCAAAAACCATGCTGGCGGAATTAAAAATCACCAACCGCTTCTGGGAGAAGGTGCAAACGTTTGGCAATGATGGCGAAAAAGTCTATCGCTTGCGTGCCTATTCGCTTGCTGAGATTCCTGAGGCCAAGTTCAAAGCGCTGATGCGTGAGACCTTGGACAAGGACAAAATTGATCCCGAAGTTAAAAAGCAAGTTCTGAATCATTTCGAGGGAGAGATTAAGCAGTTCCAGTCACACTAAAACTATCGAGGGAGTTCTGTATGTGCTTCTTCTTGCTCGGGATTCTCATATCTTTAAATGTTCAAGCGGGGGAGTGGTGGACCACCCCCCGCTCTGAGGATGATGCTTACCTTTATTACGTGTCAGTCAGTGAAGGTGAAGAGGGTGTCACACAACTTCAAGATAAGGCCTTTAATAAGGCCATGGGCGAATTGATCAGAGAACATTTTGGAATGAGCATTCAGATCAACGAAAGTGCAGTTGAAGAACTTCAAAAAGAATCTTTCCAGGTGGTGACGAAGCAGAGTTCGGCTCCATTGTTCATCAAGGGAATTGGAGTGACCCGAACGCATGAAAAAGAATTGGATCATGGCCAACGTGTTTATGTCCAAATTCGCGTCGATAAAAAGGCCCTAAAGGAATCTATTCAACAACATCTTATTAACCCAGGGGAAGATTCCCTCAATACCTACGGAGACTCAAATGTTTCGAAAATCAATTTCAAAGTTAAGACGAATCCACAAGGTGCTCTTATTCATTTCAGTCATCTCGACCAGCGCTTTTCCATACAGGGACAAGGTGATGCACTTTTTTACTTACCTCGAGGACGCTATAAGATGGTAGTGAGTGCTCCGGGATATTCCACTGTGATCAGAGAGATTTTGGCGCAGTCACAAGGCATTGAAGAAAAGGTGACGTTAGAAGAACTCTTTGCCGATTTAGAATTAAATCTTTCGCCAGAAGATGCCACGATTGAATTGCAGGGCAAGATAATGAGTGCAAGAAAGATTAAGTTAAAAATAGGTAAGACTTATAAGTTTAAATTTTCTCATCCAGACTATCTCACACAGGAAATCGAATTTCTTTCCCAAGAACAAGAGCGGCTTCATCATTCAGTCACCTTATCGCCAAAAAGTAGCTCGCTTTTTTATGAAGTGATGCCAAAGGGGGCCAAATTTGAAATTGATGGTCAGGAGGTCAATCCTGATCACGGTAAAATTGAGATTTTACCAGGAAATAAAAAAGTTATCATATCCTATGACGGCTATGCAAATTACAAAGAAGAAATCGAAGTAGCTGCCAATCGAGACTATCCGCTTAAGGTTATTCAATTAAAAAAAGAGGAAGCAAAAGCCGAATATGTTAATCACGGAAGCTATCTTTCAAAGTTCCACTGGCCCACATACACATATCGTTTAGAAGTGAATCCTTTTACTACATATGATCATACCGGATATTTAATGCTCGCTCCGATTGCGGTTCATCTAGAGTATGATTACATCTCATTTGGCATCGGGTACAGTTGGACCGAACTGCTGAGTGGCGATAAAGATTGGGAAGGTCAAGATACGGAAAATCCGAACGTCAAAGTTGAAGATATATATGGAACAGTCAGGCTGATAACGCCCCAAATGGGCGCAATAAAGCTTTTTGCATCTGGAACTTACGGCGAATATTCTACGACGACGACAACAAGATACCGTGACAAGAATGGTGTAATTAGTGAGAGGAAGCCAGTTAAGGCCAGAATGCTTTACGAGGGTGTAGGGGGAGGTTTGCGTATGTATATGAATCCCCAATGGTCTATCCATGCTGAGTATATAAGGATTAATGCAAAGAACTGTGAGACTAAACGAACTGAAACAGGTGATCGCATATTGATTGGTCTTTCATTTGAATTTTAGGAGGTCAACTGTGTCTTGTCGATTCACAATCTTTAACAAAATAATCAAACGCAATTCATAAAAAGTTTAGCGAGTCCGTTATCCCTTGAATATGAATTCCTGACTTGCGCACATAGATTTGCATTGTCTTTAAATCCTTCCACCCCCCCATGGACATCACTTTAATCGGCTCAATTCCTTTGGAAAGCATGATCGTGGCCCATGAGGCCCGAAGATCGTGAAAGCGAATCAGAGGCAGATTTAATTGCTTCAGAAAACTATGCAAGGGTTTGACTTGGGTTCCCGTGTCCCAATCCCTGATTCTTGGAAGAACGTATTCGCTGGTTTTGTTTTCAAGCAGTTCCTCTATAAGAGGCAGAAGGCTAGGGGCAATTTCAATGACTCGATCGTCGCCGGACTTGGTTTCTTTGAGACCATTTATTTTGTTCCAAGAATGAGTGATATAAATAATCCTCTTTCTTAAATCCACATTTTCCCATTGCAGAGCGTACAGCTCCCCGTTTCTCAGCCCCGTGTAACAGGCCATGGCCCAGATTGGAAACCATTCCTGTTTGCACTCCTTGGCGTTTTTAAGAAGGTGCCTGATCTCATCTTCCTTGAGCATCTTTTTCATTTTTTCGCTCTTCTTAAATTTTAATTTTGGGCAGGGGTCGCGTTGAATGATCTCTTTTTCCAAAGCATACCTAAAGACTGCTCGAAGAAATTTAAGCATGCTTTTGCGATGGGCCTCAGAGAATTGTCCCAAATCCTCTTGAATGAATTCTCTGATCTCACCAGTGGATATTTCATTGATGCGTTTTTTATTCCAGATTATGAAGGTATGGGCCTCAAGACTGGTGCGATAGTTTTGAATGGTGTTCTTTGCAATGCCACAATTGGCAAAGTGTTCCAAGAAATCATTCACAAGCTCAGGCCATAAGGGGTACATGTTCTCATTAAACTTAACCCCCATTTTAATGATCAGCTCTTTGTAAGCTCTTTCGGCCTCTGGCCTTGTCTTAATTCCTTGCCTTCTTAAGCCACTCGAAATCTTCGAGGTCGGATGTCTGCGGTGGTAGGTGACGACGTAAGAATTGGTCTCTTGATCATATTTAATTCCCATATGCTTTTCCTTTTTTACTTAGTTAGAAGGTCATTAAAAAGGCCTTCACGGTCTTTAACTTGGACTCATCGAGGCGCTGAATCATGTCCATGCACTCTGACCTTAGATGCTCAGGGATTTTTAAATTGCCGTTAAGCATCTGCTGGAATTGTGCAAAGGAGTAACCGTAAGCGGTCAGGAAGGAGTTAATTACTTTTTGATCGAGATCGCGCCGACCATGCTCTGCGTGGCTCACACTTGATTCAGACATGCCGAGAATCTTTCCCGCAGCTCGCACCGATAAATTGCGCGACTCTCGCAAATATTTGAGGAGCTTCCCCTCAGTGGTTTCGAGCTTGCTGTCACATCTTCTGATTTTCTTCTTCTGTATTTTCATGCGTCTCTCCTTGGTAAATTAGTCTCAAGAAACGCTCTTTTTGCTACACAGTGTAGTCCATCAATTACGCTAACTTTGCTTCACTTTCTGCACTGTCAACTACACTGCGTAGTCCGTTTCAAAGTGGCCCTGCCTCTGAGTTGGCTACAAATAGCCACATCGAGACAGTTTGCGACAGTTTCAGACAGGTTGTGGCCCGTCGTGAAAACGTAAGTTACCGTAATCAAGTTGCTGATTTTTAAATGTTTAAGGAAGGGAGGGTCTCCACCATTAGAATCTAATGGTGGAGGTGGTGGGAATCGAACCCACGTCCAAAACATCATTGGTAGAGCGGACTACGTGTGTAGTTTGCATTTATCGCCAGCAAACAAGGCCACCGAAGTTGCGTGCACTTTGGAAACCTCGGTGCTTTTTTTATGAGGTGGCCCGACTGATCCTCAGAGGCGAGTTAAACTGCCGCTTCAACAGCTGTGGTAGTTTCTGTTTCTCGGGACTACCCCCTCAATGTCTAGAAACGCACTAGGCGGCTAGAGCATAAGACTCATAAGAGTCTGCACATACATTTGATCTCCTTTTGACCAGGGCCTGGAGATCAACCTGGACACGCCCACAAAACCTAAGATTGCCTTGTCGAAACCATGGCACCCCCATTTTGGATAACTGTTCACAATATAGCATCGAAACCGCCACTTAGCACTCACCTGAGTGATGTGCTCAAGTTTGTCTAATTCTGACCGAAAAGCTTTTTAATAAGGCAGGGAGGCCAAACTAAAACATAAAGGACGCGCTATGTGTTTCAAGCGTTTGCAAGTTGGTCTCCTGCTCCTACTCTTGGCGGCCCTTCTGCTTCCTGGGTGTGCCACCAAATCATTTCAAGAGATGAGTGATCAGGAATTAACCAAGATGCTGATTGAGAGAAGTGGAATCTCGACGACGCTTACGGCGCTTCCGAGATCGCTAGATGAAGGGTTGGAAAAACAAAGGGATAAATTTGCGTCCCAGCCGGAAGTTTATAAAATAATGGTGGATAGTTTCCGTGATGCCTTCGATTCGAAACGCCTGATAAAAAATATGGAGGATGAGGTCAATCTCAAGCTCAATCGTCAAGATAAGTTAGCGTTGTTGATATGGTATGAACAGCCACTGGGACGCAAGGCCTATTTGATGGAAGGCTTCATGGACTCTCCGCAAGGTCAGGATGCTTTTAATACCTACATAGACTCCTTTGAAAAAGATAATAAGACACCGGATCGGGAGCTGCTTGAGTTTGCGGCCCAGTTGGCACGGGAAACGCAGGCGCTGCAAATCATGGTGGACACAATGAGTTCTGTCAGTCTTGGGTTGATTACGGGTTTCAATGGTCTCCTCCCGGAAGAAAAGCGCATGAATATTTTTGAAATCGATCAACGCATTCTCACGATTCGCCAGCATCTGTCGGAGCAGATGGCGCCAAGTGTAGTGCTGGTGTTGGCCTTCACCTACAAAGATTTAAGTGTTGATGAACGCGCGAAGCTTTTAGGATTTTTCTCGCGTGGTATTGGACGAAAGTATATGAACACGCTTGCGCGTGGTATGAACTCCAATCTTGAGCGCGCAGCTATGCG